>NZ_QWGO01000016.1:83515-86709 GCF_003435535.1 Desulfotomaculum sp. OF05-3
CAAAAAGAGGGCGAAAAGAGGGGGAAGTGGTTCCCAAAGTGGTTAACCGAGAGCCGATTTTTGGGGTGCTTTTCATCCCTCCTTTCCCTCGTTTTTTGGCTGTGGCAGTTTGGCATAGTTTGAGCTAATTTGAATAATTGAATATGAATTTGATGTAGCACACAGTATAAATGCTGGGTGCTTTTTTCATTTCAGGAACTCGTATTCCGGCGATAGAAAGAGCCGTCACTTCACTGTAAATTTTGAAGTGGCGGCTTTTTCTATTTCCAGAAGCAACAGCAATAATTAGAAATGAGGTGAAGTCAATGAACACGCAAATCATCGCCATCGCCAACCAGAAAGGCGGCGTTGGTTATGCATAGTAGGTAATTATGGAAAGTTGGAGAACAGAAACCTGATATATTCAGCATTTCTTTCTCCAATTACTTTGCATAATTAGGTGTTGCTATTTACCGAAGTTTTTGAGCCAATTAAGAAGATCATTATCTTCCTGCCATGATGGCATTTCTCCGTCTGAAGGACTTTGATAAGCATTTTCAAGAGCCTCACGTTTCATTTTTTCGTCTGCTCTGGCGTAAACTTCCGTGGTTGATACATCCGAATGTCCAAGCAGATCTCGGATATAGATAAGGTTTATCCCTGACTGGAGCAGATGCATTGCCTTTGAATGGCGCAAACAGTGTGGAGTCAGTTTGGGATCAACATCTTCATGTCCGGAAAGATATGCCTGTTCAGCATATTTTTGAAGGATGTAGGTAATCCCAGCACGAGTTATTTTCTTACCTGACCTGTTGGTAAATAAAGGATGGTTTCGGTAGAGTGCAGTATCCAGATGATTCTCAGCTATATATTGTCTGATAAGCTGTCCTGTAGGCACCATTACAGGTACGATCCTGCTTTTATCTCCTTTTCCGGTTAGTTTCACGGTTACAGTATCCGCAAGTGTGATATCACAAACCCTTAAATCAACCAGTTCCTGTACACGGCATCCTGTATCATACATAAGCGTCAGCAAAACACTATCACGACGACCGGAGAGAGACATAACGTCTGGTTGTTCCAGAAGTGCCTTTGTCCCTTCAAGAGACAGATATTTTATCAAAGGCTGTTCCACTTTTTTCATGGGTATGCCAAGGATCTGCTGGCACTGTTCTATTTTTTCAGGGCATTCAATGATGAGAAAACGAAAAAAAGAGTGTATTGCCGCTAGACGCTGATTTCGGGTAGCCGGTTTACAGTTACGTGTTTCTTCAAGCCAGTTCAAAAAGCGGTTTATCAGTTCACGGTCTAAAAGCTGAAGCTTTACTTTATCCGGTTGTATACTTTCCTGTTCTTTACAATAAATAAGCAAAAGAGAAAACGTGTCCCTGTAAGACAATTGTGTGTTTGCTTTTATACCCCTCTGTGAAGGGAGGTATGTGGTCAAAAATCTTGTAAGGTAAAAACCAAAATCATATTTCTTCATTTTGCACCTCCGGAATCACAAAAGCACATTTTTCCTCTATTGTGCTTAATAATTCAGGATAAACTTCAGCAGTGAGCCGAAGATATCTGGAAGTGGCACTGACAGATTTATGGCCCATATATGTGGAAAGCATAGGAAGCATCGCAGTGAGATCGTTTCCCCCGGTTACCCATTTTTGCAGCACGTGTACTGCGAAGGTATGACGCAGATCGTGAAGTCTTGGTCCCTGACCTTTTCCACCATGGGAAATCCCCATCACTTTAAGATAAACACGGAATTTCCCATAGATCGTATTCGGGCTGATCATTGTATGATCCGGTGCCATGAAGAAATAATCTGTATCTTTGTCCCACCAGATTTTATCTGCATATTTTTGACAGGCCTGTGTAAGGGATTCGGACATGGGGATCAGATGATCCCTATCCATCTTGGCTTCTTTTATTGTCAGGATACCATCTGTGAGATTTACATCTTTTACCTGCAGCTTTAGAGCTTCGGAAACGCGTAATCCACATCCATACAGCATCCTGAAAATAACAGGCAGACAGTTTTGTATGTTTCTTCTGTCATCACAAAATTTAGTGTTATCAGCAGCTGCAAACAATGCAATTATCTGCTCATGCGTAAAAATATATGGAACAAAGGAGGCCGTCCATATACCACGTTGCTCAGGTAAAAAATATACCTCATAGCCAAGAGTGTACAGGTATTCACCAAACTGCCTCACACATGTCAGTCTGTGGGCACGGCTTTTGCCTGCCTCCCCTGCTCGGGGAGCTATCCAATCCTCTGCGAGTTTTTTGGTGATACAGACTTCCGTCAGATCATAATCGTTGCTGAATCTGCAAAAACGGGACATTACTTTCTCCTCGGATTGATATTTAAATCCAAGATTTCTTTTGAAAGATATGAAATTTTCTGCAAGTTCTTTAAATATGCCGCTCATTTCAGGTGCTTTATGCTCAGTCTTCATAACCGGATACCTCCAATGCACAGTTTCTAAGCTGTTCAATATCAACCCTTAGATAAGCCATGGTGGTTTCAGTACTTGAATGTCCAAGGATTTCGGAAATGACCGGAAGAGGAATCCTGTTTTCCAGAAGTCTTCCTGCCAGACTATGTCTCAGTGCATGCGCACCGTGATGACGCCCTTCCGTTTTAATTCCAGCCTTTAAAAGATGCCTGTGGACAGTAGAGCCGACAGCAGATGCTGTAAATTCATGTATAGGTGCCCTGTGTCTGACAAAAATATGATCCGAATTACAAGTCGGACGACCGTATTTCATGTATTCGATAATGGACTCACCTACATCTTTCAGAAGAGGCAGTTCTATTTGTTTTTTTGTCTTAACCTGATAGAAACTGATTTTATTTGTTTCCCAGTTAATATTTTCAAAACGCAGATTTGCCACATCACTAGCTCTTAATCCGAGCCTTGCAATCAACAGGATAATTGCATAATCCCGCCTACCGCCGGGATTGCCGAGATCGATCTCCGCTAAAGTTTTTGAGACTTCTTCTGCTGTATAAACAGAAGGAAGTGTGCTGTTTTTGTTGTAATGAATGCAGGGGATCCTCTTATAGGTATCCTTGTCATAAAAACCATTTTTAAAGGAATATTCCAGAAAAAGTTTTACTGCTCTAAGTGTTGCAGCTGCAGTCGGTTTTGAAAAACAGGATAACGCTGCGATAAAATCATAAATTAACCTATTGTGCTATTTCAAATAAA
>NZ_QWGO01000017.1:0-23003 GCF_003435535.1 Desulfotomaculum sp. OF05-3
GAGCAGTCGCCGCCCGCGAATACGCCAGGCATGTTCTCAAAAGCGCCGCTCTTTAAGGTGACGATCTTGCCGCGGGATACCGGGATCCCGGCCTTCTCGAAATGTCCGGACTCGATATCCTGTCCGATGGCCTTGATCAGGATGTCGCATGGGATGTAGACATCCGGCTCGCCTGTCGGTTTCACGCTGGCACGTCCATCCTTGATCGCGCTGATCATCTGCGGGGTCGCGTAGATGCCGCGGATCTTGTGATCCTCGCCGACATCCAGGGACGCCGGGGCCTTTAAGGTCACGATCTCGATACCTTCGGCGACAGCGCCCTCGATCTCTCCCGGCAGCGCTGTCATATCGTTTCTTCGTCTTCTATATAAAATGCTGACTTTCTTCGCACCCAGTCTCTTCGCCGTTCGGACCGCATCCATGGACACGTTTCCGCCGCCGATGACAACGACTTCTTTTCCGGTTAGATCGATGATCTCGTCTTTTCCAACACTTCTTAAGAACTGTACTGCGGAGAGCACGCCGTCCGCGTCCTCCCCCGGAAGTCCAAGCTTTTTATCCGTGCTGGCACCGATGGTGATGAGCACCGCGTCATACTGTTCCCGAAGTTCCTGGATCGTAATGTCCACGCCGATCTTTAAGCCCTGTTTTACTTCCACTCCTGTCTTTAAGATTGCGTTGATATCGTCATCCAGCCGATCCTTTGGGAGACGGTAGTTCGGGATTCCGTAGCGGAGCATGCCGCCAAGCTTCGGAAGCATCTCATATACGGTAGTCTGATGTCCCATGAGCTGTAAGTAGTAAGCTGCGCTTAAACCACCGGGACCGCCGCCGAGGACAGCGACCTTCTTTCCCGTTGACGGAGCACATTCCGGCGGATCCACAAAGCCTGCGTAGTCCGCCGCAAACCGCTTGAGTCCTCTGATGTTGACCGCATCATCCACCATATTCCGGCGGCATCTCGCCTCGCAGGGATGCTCACAGATAAAGCCGCAGGTCGTTGGGAACGGGTTGTCCTTGCGGATCAGGCGGATCGCATCAGCATATCTTCCTTCTTCCACAAGCGCCACATAGCCCGGAATGTCCACATGGGCCGGGCAGATCGCGACACAGGGAACCGGCTGGTTGTAGGTACAGGTACAGCGCCCGTTCCTGATGTGCTCCACATAGTCATCGCGGTAGCCGATGAGTCCCTTGTAGACCATGTTCGCTGCCTCATAGCCGATGGCGCAGTCGGCGGAGTCCATGATCGACAGTGCTGTCTTTTCCATAAGATCCAGCGTGTCCATCGTCGCTTTTCCGTTTAACACATCCCGGATCAGCTGGTTCAATTGTCCGAGACCGATCCGGCACGGCACACACTTTCCACAGGTCTGCGCATGGCACAGCTCCAGAAATGCTCTGGCCATATCAACCGGACAGAGCCCCGGCGGGCTCGACTCGATTCTTCGTTCCAGATCTTTATAAAGTCCCTCCATCACGATCCGCGCGCGGGTCGGGGACATGATTTCCAATCTGCTCATATGATCCTCTCCTCTGCAATCTTTTTTCATCAGTCACACCTTCTCACGCAGGCATGTCTGCTTTCCCCTCTATGGCTTATTGAATTTGTTTCTTAACATATTGTCGATTCTATCATGTGTTCATTAAATAAATCAAGTGTTTTATGTATTTTGCTTAATAATCTTTTGTTTAACGTTAATTTTTAGACAAATTCATAGATAAGATTGTGCCTGCAAAAAAATACCGTCCGGAGACTTTCCGGACGGCATTTTCATTTGTACCTATGTTATTTTACAAGATATCCGCCGTCTACCGGGATGATCGCTCCGCCCAGATAGTCGCTGGCGTGGGATGCGAGGAAGATGCAGGCACCCTTCATGTCATCGCCAGTACCCCAACGATTTGCCGGAATACGCTCGGTGATCTGCTGATATCTTGGATTCTCCGGATCAAGCAGCGCGGAGTTCATCTCTGTTGCCATATAACCCGGCGCGATCGCATTGACGTTGACGCCTCTTGCAATCCAGTCATTGCTGAGTTCCTTGGTGAGCTGTGTCACGCCGCCCTTTGCTGCTGTGTAAGCTGGAACAGTCTGTCCGCCAAACCAGGATACCATAGATGCGATGTTGATGATCTTTCCATATCCCTTCTTCAACATGATCTTTGCAGCTTCCTGGCAAAGAATGAATACAGAATTTAAGTTTACATTGAGAACTTCATCCCACTCTTCGATCGGGAATACTTCCGCGCTATGACGTCTCTGGATACCATGTGCGTTTACAATAATGTCAAGATCGCCTCCAAGTGCAGCCACACAGTCATTGAATCCCTGATATACCTGCTCCCGCTTGCTGAAATCTGCTTTTACACCGTGGCACTTGAAGCCGCGGTCGCAGAATCCTTTTGCCACATCATAGACCTTATCGGAAGTTCCAACGATCACGACCTCACATCCTGCCTCCATCAGACCTTCTGCCATTCCATAACCAAGTCCTCTTGTTCCGCCTGTTACGATCGCTTTTTTTCCTTCAATATTAAATAATTCCATGATCATATTCTCCTCTCAGATTTCTCTTAGTCAAACAGGATTACCATCTTCTTCGCGGACTCGTCCGGATGATCCATCAGATGGAAGACCTTGTCGATCTCGCTGAATTTGATGAATGTTGTTGCGATGCCTTCGGTGATATACTCACCCTTTTCCATTCTTGCGATCGTCGGCTCGAACGCATCCTGAGACATCCTGGAGCCAATGATGTCAAGCTCTCTCTGATTGATCATCGCCTGTGTGATTCCCTCTTTTTCTGTACAGAATCCCATCGGTACCATACGGCCCGCGTTGCAGAGGATCCCCGGCTGCAGGCACATCGTCAGGGAACCCGGGAAGCATGCAGAGTCAAACGCTACGGTGCAGCCATGTCCGTCTGTGATCTTCTGGATCTCCGCAACAACATCCTGAGTCTTGGAATTGATCACATAGTCAGCGCCGTATTCTTTTGCGCGCTCAAGGGAAGAATCGCTGATATCACAGCAAATCACGGTCTTGCAGCCCTTTGCCTTACATGTCTGTAAAATAATGGAACCGATCGTTCCTGTACCAAGGATAAATACAACATCATCTTCGACCACACGACCGCGTCCTGTGCAGTGGGAACCGATTGCAAACGGCTCAACAAGTGCCGCATCTTCCCACTTGACAGAATCGGAAATCTTGTATACTTCTTTTGCCGGCGCCGTGAAATACTGTCTCCAGCCGCCGTCTGCTCCGGAACCTCTTACTTTTACATGCTCGCACACGTTCTTTCTTCCATGCGTACACTGGTAACAGGTTCCGCAGGAGGAGAGAAGATCCACGATAACATGGTCACCCACTTTCACATTTTTCACGTTTTTACCAATCTTTGCGATCACACCGGCATTCTCATGTCCCGGAATTCTCGGATATGTGGAGCACGGGTTGGAACCATGCCAGATGTGGTGGTCACTTCCGCATACACCTGCGGATTTCATCTGGATAAGGACTTCATCCTCGTTTGCAAGTTCCGGAATCTCAACCTCACGCACCTCATATTTATGCGGTTCTACAACAACGACTTCTTTCATCATTTCAGCCATGATTCATTCTCCTTTTTCTAAAAGACTTTGTTTTATCTATAACCGATTCATTCCATGTTATCCTATGATCGACGGGAGCAGCAGTGAAATTCCCGGAACAAGTGCAAATAAGATTCCGCAGAGAATCTCTACTACAACGAACGGAACCAGATGCTTTGACACCTGCCCAACGGACTGTTTGCTGATTCCACATGCCACGAACATGCAGGTTCCGAAAGGCGGTGTCGCCTGTCCCATTGCAAGAAGGAATACGAATACAAGTCCGAACTGTACCGGATCGATGCCGAATGCAGCTGCGATCGGAGCAAGGATCGGTCCGAGGATCAGGTTTGTTGCTCCAACTTCCAGGAACATACCGCAGATCGTCAGAAGGATGATGATGATCGCCCAGAACATATATTTATTAGAGACAAATGCGAGCATGAAGTTCGTCACTGCCTGCGGGATCTGATAATAAGAGATCAGCCAGCCAAACATCTGCGCTGTCACAACAAGGATCATCAGGTTTGCAGTTCCTTCTGCTGTATTCTCAACGATCTCCCAGATCGTCTTCATGCTGATCTCGCGATAAACAGCGAGGCATACGATCAGACCATAAACAACGGCAACAACTGCGGACTCTGTCGGTGTAAAGATTCCGGCGTAAATACCTCCGAGAATGATGACCGGCATGATCAACGCCCATACTGCGTCTTTAAAGGAAACAAGAAATCTCTTGAAGGAAAACTTGTCGGATTTCGGGAATCCGCATTTCTTTGCTTTGTAGTAAGCATAGAGGCAAAGAAAAATGCTGCAGACAACACCTGGAAGAATACCGGCCATTAAGAGTGCGCCTACGTCTGTTCCTGTGATATTACCGTAAATAACGAGCACGATACTCGGCGGAATTACGATTCCAAGTGTTCCTCCGATCGCCTGAACAGCTGCCGCATAAGATTCCGGATAGCCGCGCTTTACCATCTCCGGGTACATCAGTCCGCCGATAGCCGCTGTTGTAGCAACAGAGGAACCGGAAATTGCTGCAAAGAATGTGCAGGCAACGATGGATACCAGGGAGATTCCACCGGAGATCCAGCCGACGAGGGAATCTGCAAAGGCAACGAGACGTTTGGAAAGTCCGCCCTTTGACATAACGTCACCGGCGAGCATGAATGCCGGGATCGCCAGCATTGAGAAGCTGTTGGAGTTTGCGAAAATTCTCTGTGCGATCACTACAAATGTAAGCTTCGGGTCAAGAAGAACCGCTACAATACATGATAACCCCAATGCCCATGTAATTTCAAGTCCGCATGCCATGCCGACAAGCAGGACAACGATCAAAGCAATAGCTGCAGTCTGCATCAGCCTACCTCCTTCTCTTTTCCAAATTCCTCCCAGGTATCTACGATCAATGCGAGGAAATTCATAATAAATCCGATAAACATGATCCCGTAAAGCAGGCTCATTGGAATTCCCATTGCCGGGCTGATCTGATATCCACCGATCTCAATAAGCCCGTAGCCGCTATACATAAGAATCAAACTAACATAAATGGCGATTCCTTTCCGGATCACATCCATAACATACTGTGCCTTTCCCTTCAGGTATCCGTCGATCAGCTCAATGCGGACAAACAGGTGATCTGTCGCCGCGAGGTTGATTCCAAGAACGATCAATGCCACAAACAGATATCTGGAAAGTTCCTCCGACCATGTCAGGCTCTTAAATATAACAAATCTGCAAAATGTCTGTAAGAATACAACTCCGATCATCAGTAAAAGGACTGCGCCGATGATCGCTTTATTGATTTTCTGTACTTTTTTAAAGACTGCCGCGAATTTTTCCATAACGCACCTCCTACTTATTTACTGACAGTGCCCGAATCTCAGAGATCATATCACCATACTGTTCTTCCCACTGCGCATACAGGTCTGCTGCCTTGTCGATGAACTGCTGCTTATCCGGATATGTGACGGTCATTCCCTGTTTTTCCAGCTCTGCGACTGCCTCGGAATCCATCTTACGACTGATTTCTCTCTCCTCGATGCTGCACTCAGCCATCACACGTTTGAAGGTTTCTTTTGTCTCATCGTCAAAGGATGCCCATGTCTCAGGACTCATGACAAGGAAAACGGTCGAGTACGCATGCTCGGTCATTGCAAGGTGGTTGTTGACCTGAGCGACGTTGTTTGTCAGGATAACGGTTGCCGGGTTCTCCTGTCCGTCAAGTGCACCCTGCTGGAGTGCTGTGTAAGCTTCGCCCCATGACATCGGGGTCGCATCTGCTCCCATTGCTTTCCAGAATGCGATATGTACCTGATTCTCCATGGTACGGATCTTCAGTCCGGCGACATCATCCACCGAATTGACATCCCGCTTGCTGTTTGTCAGGTTGCGGAAACCGGATTCCCAGATCCCCAGTCCGTAGAGCTGGACGCCGGAAAGCTTGTCGAGGAAACGGGTTCCGATATCCCCCAGGAACACGGCATCGGCCTGCTCGGTCGATGTGATCAGGTACGGAATGTCCAGCGCCTGAAAATCGTTGATGAAGTTTCCGATCGTGGACTGGTTGACGACTGCGATATCGATCGTTCCCATCTGACATCCCTCGATCGTATCGATCTCAGCTCCGAGCTGTCCGTTATGGTATGTCTCGATCTTATATTTTCCTTCGGTCTCATCGTAAATCCTGTCTGCAAATGCTTCCATCGACTGTCCGATGGCTCCTGCCTGTGATGAGGTCTGTGCCATTCGAAGCGTGATCGTTCCGTCTGTGCTGTTCTTCTGATGACTGTCCTTGTAGATGCTGAATCCGCTGAGTACAACTGCTGCTGCGAGAATTCCTGCAGCTGCGAGAGCTGATGACTTTTTGCTCATTCCTCTTTAAGCTCCTTTCCCTTTTCCGAAAATCTACGGAGTTACAAGTGCTCCGTCACGTCCTCTTGTCTGTGTCCACGTTGTCACGGTGTTCTCACACGGATACTTTGCCGCCTCAGTTTCATCGATATCGACGCCCAGGCCTGGCTTATCATTCGCGTAAACATAGCCTTTCCGATACTCCGGCATACCTGGGAATACATCAAGAAGCGCGCCGTGCGGTCCTTTTAATTCCTGAATCACAAAGTTCGGCGGTTCGATCCCGGACCATTCCTGAACACCGAAATTCTGTGCCGCAAGGTCGATGTGGATATTTGCTGCATGGGCTAACGGAGACATATCCCCCGGTCCGTGCCATGCTGTCCGAACACCAAACTGCTCCGCAAAGATCTGAAGCTTTCTCGCCGGTGTAATTCCTCCAACCTGGCTGATATGAACACGGATGAAATCGATGAGCTGTTCTGCGATCACGGTTCTCCATTCATACGGATTGTTGAACAGTTCCCCCTGCGCGATCGGGATGCTCGTCTGCTGTCTTAAATTTCTAAGCCAGGAGAGCTGCTCTAACGGAACCGGATCTTCCAGAAAGAAAAGATCAAACGGTTCAAGACCTTTCGCAAGCGCCACCGCATCAGCCGGAGCAATCCGCTCATGGACATCATGCACAAGCTGCATATCGTAACCGATCTTCGCTCGAATCTGTTCAAATAACTGGATTGTATCGCGGATGTATTTCTTAGAATCGAGATACAATCCATCATGTGCGCCTTCTGGTGCTGTCTCAGGTGTCTGTCCATAAGGAAGTCCGCCGTAACCGCCGCACTGGCATCTTAAGTGGGTAATCCCCATTTCCTGATACATCTGAATATTCTCGCAGATCTCATTAATGTCCCGTCCGTCCACATGACGGTAGACCGGAATTCCTTCCCTTACTTTTCCTCCAAACAACTCGTATAACGGCATCCCTGCCATCTTTCCCTTGATATCCCAAAGCGCCATGTCGATTCCGGAAATCGCGTTATTCTCGATCGGGCCATTTCTCCAATAGCCGTTCTGATGCATCAGCTGCCAGGTCTCCTCGATATTTTCAACCGGACGCCCTACAAGCAGCGGCTTCATATACTCCTCAATCAGATGCTTTACCGTCAGATGGCGGTAAGCAAAGGTTGCGCAGCCAAGTCCATACAGCCCCGGCTGATTTGTCTCAATCTTTACGACCACAAGATTGATTCCTTCCGGTGCCGTACAGATCACCCGGATATCCCTAATCTTTACTGACATCCCATATTCCTCCTCATCCTTTTATTTATAAGACGTTGCCATAATCAGTTTATTGATTTTGCAGATTTTCAAGTTGTCTTGATTGTCTCTTAACTTGTTACTCATCATACAAGTTTGGTTTTATTATCAAGGTGCCTTTTGCGCTGCAACCGACACCCTGTTTTACTCATTGCTTATTTTTTTCCTGTTCCGCCTTCACGATCTTCGATCTTTCCAGACATCTTCAATGTCTCAATCGAACCACCAAGATGCTGTTCCATTACGTCACGAGCCCTTTCTGCATCATGATTTTTAAATGCTTCCAGTATCTCCGTGTGGTAGTGAAGTCCCGTCTCATATCCGAACAACTCATTCATTTGTTCATGGTTCTTTCTGGATTCCAGAAAAACTTTATGAAGACTCTTTTCCAGAAGCGGATTGCCGGAGGTCCGGCTGATAACTTCATGAAATTTCAGGTCTGCACGGACAAATTTCGCTCGGTCTCCTTTAAATTCCTTCATCTGTTCCAGATAAACTTCCAGAGCGGCAACTGTTTTTTCATCGCAGTTTTCCATTGCGAGTACGCATGCCCCCGGCTCCAGAATCTTTCTGAATTCCAGTACTTTGCAGATATCCATACAATCTTCCGATGTGATCTTGTATTCTGCCTCGTCCCAGTTTTCAACCTGAGTGTTGATCAGGAACGTTCCTTTTCCCTGATAGCTTTTCAGAACACCAATCCCGATCAGATATTGAAGTGCCGATCGGATACTGGAACGGCTGACTCCAAGTTCCATAACCATCTGGTTTTCAGACGGAATCTTTTCGCCGATGTTCCATTTTCCGGATTCAATATTTTCCTTCAGATACTCAACGACCTGATCCGTAATATTGACTGTTTTTATTTTCATCCTCGCGCGTTACCTGCTTCTTTATTATTCTGCTTGTTGGGCGGATAAGATTGTTCTTTTACTTGTCAGACAACCTATGAGTTGATTATATCCTATTTTTACCTAAAGTCAATACCCATTTTCAATATTTTTCGTTGTTTTTTACAGACTGAACGGAATCTTTGCGGGGAATGTTGATATGTTCCATGCAGAAAATGACTGCCCATGTAAAGCATCTTAACTCTATATCACTCTGTACTGATCTGCCGCCGTTTGCTTGCATCGCTGAAACTTCCATGGTAGAATAGAAATGATGTGTACAGAAATTATCCACTCACCCGAAAGGAGACTTGTGATATGAAATCCGGAGAACATTTTGACGTGATCATCATCGGCGCGGGCCCGTCCGGAATCTTCTGCGCGTATGAGCTGATCAAAGAAAAACCTGAACTGAATATTTTAATGATTGAAAAAGGAAGACCGATCGAGAAACGTGTCTGTCCGAAGAGAAAAACAAAGGTGTGTGTGGGCTGCAAACCATGTTCTATCACCACCGGTTTCGCCGGAGCAGGAGCTTTCTCCGACGGCAAGCTCTCCCTTTCCCCGGATGTCGGCGGAAATCTGCCGGAGATCTTAGGATATGACAAGGCAACTGAACTCATCCGGGAATCCGACGATATCTATCTGCAGTTCGGCGCTGATAAGAACGTCTACGGCGTTGACAAACAGCAGGAGATCCGCAAGATCCGCAAGAAAGCCATCAACGCAAACTTAAAACTCATCGAATGCCCGATCCGCCACCTCGGAACCGAGGAAGGTTATAAGATCTACACAAGACTGCAGGAACACCTTCTCGCGAACGGAATCCACATGGAATTCAACACCATGGTCAAGGATATCATCATCGAGGGCGGTACCGCAAAGGGTGTTATCACCGATAAAGATGAGACATACTACGCAGATGAGATCGTCTCCGCCATCGGACGTGAAGGCTCCGACTGGTTCTCCCACATCTGCGATGACCACGGAATCGATACCGAAGTAGGAACCGTCGACATCGGCGTCCGTGTTGAGGTCCGCGACGAGGTCATGGAGTTCCTCAACAAGAACCTCTACGAGGCAAAGCTTGTATACTACACACCGACCTTCGACGATAAGGTCCGTACATTCTGTACGAACCCGTCCGGTGAGGTTGCTACCGAATACTATGAGAACGGCCTGGCTGTCGTAAATGGTCACGCTTATAAATCAAAAGAATATAAGACAAACAACACAAACTTTGCGATCCTGGTTTCCAAGAACTTCACAAAGCCCTTCAAGACCCCGATCGAGTACGGCAAACATATCGCCCAGCTGTCCAACATGCTATGCGACGGAAAGATCCTGGTCCAGACCTTCGGTGATTTCCAGAGAGGCCGCCGCACCACGGAGGAACGTCTCTGCAGAAACAACATCATCCCGACCTTAAAGGATGCCGTTCCGGGCGACCTTTCCTTAGTTCTCCCGCACCGCATCATGGTGGACATCAAGGAGATGTTAAAGGCCCTCGACAAGGTAACTCCGGGTATCGCCAGCGATGAGACACTGCTTTACGGAGTGGAGGTTAAATTCTACTCCAACAAGGTCGTTGTCGATAAGGACTTCGAGACAAACATCCACGGTCTCCGCGCCATCGGTGACGGTGCATCCGTGACCCGCGGACTTCAGCAGGCATCCGCGAATGGACTTTCTGTTGCGAGAAGTATCCTCGCGAGGATCGATCAGAAATAAGGCAGTAAAAAGCTTCCTTTGAATCTGTATGCTGAAAACCACACATGTAAAATAGAAAAAAGAGCATCTTTGCGCTCCAATGTTTTAAGGAATTTTCCAAAACATTGAAGCCGCAGGTGCTCTTTTCATATTTTATAAACAACTACTGATGACCAGTAAGCGTTTTTCCTTCTCCAATCCATTCCAAATCGGCTTCGCCGATGGGATTTTTACCTTCCAGCCTAAGTTTTCACTTTTACTTTCTTGGATGCGCTCCCTGGTACGCCTCTCTGACCGCGCTGTCCATGGCATATGCCGTGTACATCTGGGTGGATGCCAGGTCGGAATGACCCATCATGGTCTGGACGGCACGCATGTCAGCGCCATTGCTTAAGAGGTGCGCCGCGAAAGAATGGCGCAGAGTGTGGGGTGTGATGTCTTCCTCGATTCCTGCCCGCTCCCCGTAGTATTTGATAATCTTCCAGAATCCCTGACGACTCATGGCTCTGCCGCTGTAATTTGTAAACAGCAGTTCCGATCGTGTTCCTTTTAAAAATGTCTCACGGGCAGACTCCAGATATTTCGCAAGAGCATCCTTCGCCGCATGGCCAAAGGGAATCATCCGCTCCTTGTGCTCATCGCGGCAGGTGATAAAGCCGATGGACATATTTACATCGGAGAGCTTTAGATTCACAAGTTCCGTCACGCGGATCCCTGTCGCGTATAAGAGTTCCAGCATTGCCTTATCGCGGATCTCCTTCGGATTCGCGCCGGACGGCTGCTCCAGAAGTTTCGTCACCTCGTCAACTGTGAGGATCACAGGCACCTTTTTCTCGATCTTCGGCGCATGCATCGAATCTGCTGGATCACGGCGGATCTTCCCTTCCTTAAACAGCCAGCCAAAGAACGATCTCGTGGATGCCAGTGCCCTCGAAACTGTCGACACTGCTTTTCCTTCTCTCTCCAGGAAAAGGATATAGGAATTTAACGCCGTCTTTGTCACTTTCCCGCAGTCTGTGATTCCGTTTTCCTCCAGATAATCTGCCATTTTTAACAGATCTCTCTGATAAGAAAGCGTTGTATTTTTTGACGCGTGTTTTTCTTCCTCCATATAGTTTATGAAGGTTTGAATTTCCTCTCTCATACCTTTTCCCCGTTCATTTCCAGACACAGTTATCCGCGCTTTTCACGATCCTATACGAAATCATAACTAATCAGCAGCTTCACCCGCTTATGTTTTCTCCTGGTCAGCGCAGCAAGTGCGCAAATCCACAGAACAGTTACACAAAATTTTTCTGTTCGCAATTTTCAGCACCTGTGTCTATACACGTTTATACTCTATCTGTTTTTTAGTTTCACGATGTCTGCCTTTGGGAAACAGGGGACATAGGCCTAAGTTTTCCACCATCCCCCCGATACGCTGTTTTTCCCGGCAAAACCAGTATTTTTCTACATTATAGTCCCATTTTAGGGCAAAATCAAACGGATTTTTCCCACTTGGATCCCATTTTAGACTATTTTACATAACTAATCGCTAGATATGGAACTGTATATATCCACAATGGCAATATCTTGTCAAAATGCGCAAAATTTTTTTTTAAAAAAAAGGGCTGAAAGCCGCGTATTTCCTGGGAAAATTCCACTTTTCCGCCCCATTATCCTGACTACCGTACCACGCCTTCAACGCCTTTCGTCAGATATTGTCTCTTCCGTTGACGCCCTAATTCAAATCCACGATTTTCAGATATGCCTTTCTAAAACAGTTGGAAGATCAGCGCTGAGAAATTTGGATTTATGAATATCTCAGATATAATTCCAAGCACCATAAAAAATACCATCATCCATAACCTGATTTTCTCTTTTCCATCCGCCTGCTCCACGACCATGATCCATAAAAGGTAAGCCGCCAGTATATAAAAGAATCCCTGCGGAAATACAAGTCCGAAAAAGCGCAGGATCCCATAAATTCCCGCATGCATCGTCAACACACAGACAGCGATTGCGGATGTAAATGCCAGATAGACTGCTCCCGCGTAAAACAGGATTCTGGCAAAAACTGCCTGGCAGATCAGAATTCCCAATAAAATCCACACAAACCGTTTTTTCAATACTCCCACAAACAGACTATACCGGTCCGCCGACACGATCTCCGATGATGTGAGGATCCCGGAGAACCAGCTTTCAAGTGTGCTTTTCATCTCTGCGCTCATCTTATTGAAGAAAACTGTCCCCATAACGGTCCCCAAGAATAAAAAAAAGGACAGCCAGAACATCTGACTGTCCCAAAATCTCCGATGCCTGTGAATTCCGGCCATAGCGATACCGTCCATGTTCCTTTTTCACAATGTATGCGCATATGGGCCTACTTTATCCACAGGATTTGTAACTATTCAGTACCTTCATAGTTACGTGCAAAAATCCATTCCAGATCAACTTCGCTGATGGGATTTTTGCCTTCCAGCCTATGTTTTCTTACGGTCAGCGCAGCAAGTGCGCAGACCTACTGAACAGTTACCAGGATTTTTTCTAATTGCAGCAATCTTTCCACAGGCAGGCAGCCAGCCCTATCCTCACTGACACTTTCCGCTTACTGGCTTCTGCCGTTTTTTCTATCGAATTCCCTCTTTCTGAGCGTACGCAAGGATTGCCGCAATCGTCTTCGCGTCTGTCATCTTGCCGGTGTAGATCATCTCAAGAAGATCCTTTACTTCCCACTCTTCCACATCAATACTCTCATCCGCATCGAGATGCTGCTTTGACGGGATCAGGTCTTTTGCGATATAGACACCGATCTGCTCATCGCAGAAAGCCACTGTCGTGTTGACTGTCATCAGGAATTCCAGGGTTTCGCTGCGGAATCCTGTCTCCTCCTCAAGTTCTCTCGCCGCGCACTCGATCTTCGGCTCATCCGGCGCATCAAGTTTTCCTGCCGGAATTTCCAGCGTGAACCGGTCTAAGGCGTTCCGGTACTGACGCACCATGAGGATCTTTCCGTCCTTTGTCACCGGGAGAACGGCTGCCGCGCCATCGTGGTGGATATAGTCATACACTTCCTCGATTCCGTTCGCGACAACGGTATCCCGGTAGATCTTTAAGATCGTTCCGGTGTATGCAAGATCACGTTTTAAACGAGTTGTTTTTTCCATACTAAAGTCTTTTCCTTTCATGAATGTATCTGTTAACTGCCTTAACAGACATTCTAAACAATTCCTCTCAGATTTTCTATTCTGCGGAATTACCCTGCAGTATTTTCCTCTGCTCAGAACTTATTTTTTTACATTTTTCACACTGCTACGGAAATTTCCGTGTCTTTCACGTAATTATCAGCCTTTTAACTTTTTATTCTTCTCAAAGTTTGCATCACACGCCTTAATGATCGCACCGCGGAATCCGTTCTCCTCAAGGGCAGCAAGTCCCTCGATAGTGGTTCCTCCCGGTGAGCATACCATATCCTTTAATTCGCCCGGATGTTTTCCTGTCTCAAGGACCATCTTCGCGCTTCCTAAAACGGCCTGGGCAACCATCTTGTAAGCGGCCTGGCGCGGGAGTCCGTTCTTTACGCAGCCGTCAGCCAGCGCCTCGATAAACATGTATACATAGGCCGGGGAGCAGCCGCTGGCGCTTCCAACAACATCCATCAGCTTCTCATCCACTTTCTCCATCTTTCCGAAGGAAGTAAAGAATCCGTCGATGACATCCTTTTCCTCATCGGTAAACAGCGCCTCATCGTAGCTCACCCCGGACATTCCCTCGCCGACCATAGCCGGTGTATTCGGCATGGAGCGGACGATTCTCGCACTGTCTCCGAGACCTGCCTGGAGATCCGCGATCGCATATCCAGCCGCGATGGAGATCACAACCTGATCTTTCCTGATCTTTCCGTTTAATTCCTTAAAAACTGTCGGAAGTACCTGCGGCTTTACTGCCAGCACCAGGTATTTTACCTGCTCTGCGCAGTCAGTTGCTGTTGAGACATGGGCAACACCTGTCTCCTCCGTAATTTTCTGCATCTTCGCCTCATGGGCGCTTGTGAAAAGCAGCTCTTCCGGCTTATATGTCTTTAAAAGTCCCCGCATGATAGCGGTTCCCATGTTTCCCATTCCGATAAAACCAATCTTTGCCATATCAATATTACCTCCTGTTTTATATTCTCTGTTATCTCTCATCTGCAGCAGACCAATCTTTGCTCATATTGCAAAAGCTTCGGCAGCACAGAGACTTCTAAATTTCCTGTTAAAAAAACCGCTGCCATACAGATTCTCTCTGCACAGCAACGGCTTTCATTTTTATTTCGCGTAATCGGTAACTCTGGACTCGCGGATCACGTTGACTTTGATCTGTCCCGGATACTCCAGGCTCTCTTCGATCTTCTTGGATATATCTCTTGCGAGAAGAACCATATCGTCATCGCTGATCTGCTCCGGTACTACCATAATGCGCACTTCGCGTCCCGCCTGGATCGCAAAGGACTTGTCTACTCCCTTGAAGGAGTTTGTGATATCCTCAAGCTGCTTTAAGCGGTTCGTGTATGTCTCCAACGTTTCTCTTCTTGCACCCGGTCTTGCAGCGGAGATCGTATCTGCTGCCTGAACGATGCAGGAAATAAGGTTCGTCGGCTCAGCATCGCCATGGTGGGATTCCACAGCATTGATAACGATCGGGGACTCTTTGTATTTCTTACAGAGTTCCGATCCGAGCTGTACATGGGAACCTTCCATCTCATGGTCAACGGATTTTCCAATGTCATGTAATAAGCCGGCACGCTTTGCCATTCTGACGTCAACACCAATTTCGGCTGCCAGTAAACCGGATAACTGTGCGACCTCGATGGAATGCTTCAATGCATTCTGACCATAGCTGGTTCTGAATTTCATCTTGCCGAGGAGCTTGACGAGCTCCGGATGAATATTGTGAATGCCGACCTCAAGGATTGCGGCTTCACCTTCCTCGCGCATCATGTTTTCAACTTCCTTCTGCGCTTTCTCCACCATCTCTTCGATTCTCGCCGGATGGATACGTCCATCCACGATCAGTCTTTCAAGAGCAATTCTTGCAACTTCACGTCTTACCGGATCAAAACCGGATAATACGACAGCTTCCGGTGTATCATCGATAATGAGTTCCACACCTGTCATTGTCTCGAGAGTACGGATATTACGTCCCTCACGTCCAATGATGCGGCCCTTCATCTCATCGCTCGGGAGCTGAACGACAGAAACTGTAGTCTCAGCCACATGGTCAGCTGCACATCTCTGGATGGCGGTAACCACATATTCTTTGGCTTTCTTGTCAGCTTCTTCCTTTGCTTTGGCTTCTAATTCCTTGATGAGCTTTGCGGTGTCGTGTTTTACATCTTCCTCTACGGATTTCAGAAGATATTCCTTCGCCTGCTCGCTGGTAAGTCCGGAGATCTTCTCCAGTTCTTCCTGCTCCTTAGCAAATAATTCCTCGACCTCGGAAGAACGCTTTCTTAAAGTCTCTTCCTTCGCGGCAAGACTGGATTCTTTTCTCTCCATTGCCTCAGATTTTTTGTCGAGGTTTTCCTCTTTGCTCAGTACGCGGCGCTCATAACGCTGGATCTCGGCTCTCCGTTCTCTGGTTTCCTTTTCAAGCTCGTTTTTCGCTTTTAAATTCTCTTCCTTCGCTTCCAGGAGAGCTTCTTTCTTCTTCGTCTCGGCGACCTTCAATGCTTCATCTATTATTTCTCTGGATTTTTCCTCTGCGCTACCGATCTTGCTTTCATAACTGTTCTTGCGGTAAGCAACAGCCACGACCCAGGTAATAGGAGCCACAATAATTGCTGTTATAATAACGCTGATTATTGGTGACACAGGAGCACCTCCTTTATTTAGTTTTCATTGTACTAATTACAACACTTCAATTTTAAACTGTTTTATGCATTATGTCAAGTATAATGCCCTCATTCCGGGTACTTCTGTGCATCCCCACGAAGCCTGTCATATCCTGTCCTTTGGGGCCGGAAACAGCTCTATTCCCACTGCTTCATCGCACTGTTGATCGCGTCGTAGGAAAAACCTTTTCGCGCCAGAAATGCGTAGATCTTCTGGCGTTTCGCGGGATCCGGTTCTTCCGGGTCGTAATTTTTCTTTCTCAAAAGTCCGAGGATCTGGGCAGACTCGTCCACCTCCATATCCTCAAAGACCATCTCCACCAGATCGTCGCTGACGCCTTTCTGGCGGAGGTCAAATTTCATCTGGCGGATGCTCTTTTTGTGGTCGTTTTTCTCCACATACCGCCTCGCGTAGTCCTCATCGTCCAGATACCGGTAGTGTTTCAGAAAAAGAAGCGCATCTTCAACAGAGGCTGGCGAAAACCCCTGTTCCGCCAGCTTCTTGCGCATTTCATTTTCTGTTTTTCCGGAAAACTGAAGATAGTAGAGACCTTTGTTCCGCGCCTCCCGGAACTCCTCCGGAACCGCGTCTCCATCCGCACCGGCATACATTTTCTGCTCCCGGTGCTCTTCCTGCTGCCATTCTTTCATCTATGCTTTCCTGTCAGAACTGCCTTCCTGTCTCAAGCTTCTTTCTAAAGTGCCGTACCCGCCAGACAGTTCTCTTTTTCATCATTATTTTTATTACTCGTCAGCTTCCTCAGCCTCATTAACCGCCGGTGCCGCAGCTGCCTCACCCGGGGCAACATGCTGCGCTTCCAGTCCGTGAAGCTCTCTCACCTGATTCTCGATCTCCTCGCAGATCAGCGGATTCTGCGCAAGGTAGGTCTTCGCGTTCTCGCGTCCCTGACCGATCTTCGCTCCCTTATACGCGTACCAGGAACCGCTCTTCTCGACGATATTTGCGTCAGCAGCCAGATCCAGGACATCGCCCTCTCGGGAAATTCCTTTTCCGAACATAATATCAAACTCTGCCTCTTTAAATGGCGGAGCGATCTTATTCTTTACAACTTTTACGCGGACGTGGTTTCCGATCACCTCGCCGCTCTGCTTTAAGGACTCGGTTCTTCTTACGTCAAGACGAACGGAAGAATAGAACTTAAGGGCGCGTCCACCAGTGGTCGTCTCCGGGTTTCCGAACATAACGCCGACCTTCTCACGGAGCTGGTTGATAAAGATCACGATACAGTTTGTCTTGCTGATGATGGCGGTCAGTTTTCTTAAGGCCTGGGACATCAGGCGGGCCTGTAAGCCGACGTGGGAGTCACCCATATCGCCGTCGATCTCCGCCTTCGGAACAAGTGCCGCTACAGAGTCCACGATCACGATATCAACGGCACCGGAACGCACCATCGTCTCTGTGATCTCTAAGGCCTGCTCGCCGTTATCCGGCTGGGAGATATAGAGATTGTCGATATCAACTCCGATATTCTTCGCGTATACCGGATCGAGAGCGTGTTCAGCGTCGATAAATCCGGCGATCCCGCCGCGCTTCTGGACTTCCGCTACCATATGGAGAGCGACCGTTGTTTTACCACTGGACTCCGGTCCGTAGATCTCAACGACACGTCCTTTCGGAAGGCCGCCAAGTCCGAGAGCGATATCAAGGCTTAGAGAACCCGTCGGAACCGTCTCGATATTCATATTCGCACCGGAATCACCGAGCTTCATAACGGAGCCTTTTCCGTAAGCTTTTTCAATCTGTGTGAGAGCCGCGTCAAGGGCTTTTAATTTATCATCTTTATTCATATTCTTCCTCCAAGATCCGGCCCCGCAGCGTTCCCCGCGTCCCCGGACATCCACAAATTACTAACTTTGCAGTCCGAATTTTTCCCTCCCGTCCTGCCAAAGCAATCGTCATATGCGAACAAGTGTTCTGTACCTGTTAATCATAATATAATCCCTGTAAAAAGTCAACTGTTTCTTCTCATTCCGTCCGGCTTTTCTTCCACCATCATGTTAATGTCCACGCCTTGCGCAAACAGCAACTGATTTTGCTGATGCTTCGCATTCCAAATCGGAAAAATCCCTACCCGCGCACAGTAACACCATCATACTTCATCCCCTCTCCGGCAGATCCCCACGTTTCAATACCAGACTTTTTGCTCTCCGCTGTCATAAAATACCCTTCTGCCTGTCCTTTACTTCTTTCCATCTTATCTTCTCACTGAGGCCTGCAGCGATCCGCCGCCAGGACGATGCTTTCCCGCATCATGAACTATCTGCTATCCGGGACAGACCTCCCAGAACGATTTCAGATACCCGTACTATATCGAAATTCCTTCGCTCTGTCAATCGGCATTCTCCACAAATTCAGACCCTCATTTTTTACCTGGTCAGCCATGAAAAATTTGTCTGATCTCCAATATCCGCCTCACAGCTTCCTTCCCCATGCTCCGCGTAAACAACAAAAGGCGGCAGCCCATGCCCACAATACATGTTCTGCCGCCATTCTATCCTATTTATTATATATGTATTCCCATCCAGCTCACGCCAGGACTTCCTATCTCTCCTTCGAAGCCCGCGCTACCAGTCCGCTGAGCGCCAGAAGCGCCAGAACATTCGGAATGACCATAAGCCCGTTGAAGAAGTCCGCTAAGGACCATACAAGCTCCAGCTTCAGGCAGGAACCGATCACGATGCAGGCAACAACGATCAGGGAGTAGAGCTTTGATGCCTTCTCGCCGAATAAATACTTCACATTCACAAGTCCGAAGAAATGCCAGCTTAAGATCGTGGAGAACGCGAAGAAGAACAGGCAGACTGCAACGAAGATGATCCCCGCGCTGCCGAATCCCTTCATGAATGCCGCCTGAGTGAGCGCGGTGCCGTCCTTTCCTGTGCTCATAACGCCTGTTGTGAGGACAGAGAATACCGTCAGGTTCAGGACGATAAATGTGTCGATGAACACGCTGACCATTGCACAGAGCCCCTGATGATGTGGAGATTCCGCCTTCGCTCTCGCGTGGGCATGCGGGGTGGATCCCATACCTGCCTCGTTTGAGAAGAGGCCGCGGGCAACACCATAGCGGATCGCCTCACGCACCGTGATTCCAGCGCCTGCGCCGAGAACTGCTTCCGGCGCAAACGCGCCCTCGATAATGGAAAGGAACGCTGCCGGAAGAGCCGTGATGTTCATGCAGATCAGGACCAGGCTGCCGACGATATAAACGCCGGCCATGATCGGAACGATCTTCTCAACTACCGTTGCCAGACTCTTTGTTCCTCCAAGGAAGATCACCGCTGCGATCACTGCGACGACAATGCCGACGATCACCGGTGAAAGTTCCACATGGAATACCTGAAATGCTTCCACAAACGCTGCTCCGATAGAATTGGACTGAACCATATTTCCCATAAAGCCCAGCGCAAGAATAATAAATACCGCGAACAGAGTGGAAAGCGCCTTTCCGAATGTTCCCTTGAACGCCGCCTTGATGTAGTAGACAGGACCTCCTGTCACCTCACCGTTTACCTCTGTCTTATATGTCTGTGCCAGAACTGCCTCTCCGTAGATCGTCGCCATTCCGAGGAATGCACTGATCCACATCCAGAAGATCGCGCCCGGGCCTCCGCCGATGAGGGCTGTCGCCGCTCCGGCAAGGTTTCCTGTACCTACCTGGGCTGCGATGGCTGTCGCGATGGACTGGAACGGAGTCATCTCGCCTTTTTCGTGCTTTTCACCGTTCATGCTGAAATGCCCGAATACCTGACGGACGCCCTCCCCGAACTTTCTGACCTGAATAAATCTCAGGCGGATCGTATAGTAAAGTCCGGTTCCGCATAAGAGAACGAGCAGGAGAAAGCTCCACAGAAAATCATTTCCCTTTGTTACAAGCTGCATCAGTGTGTCCATTTTAATTATCCTCCTCTTTCATCATCATAGCCGCCAGCCTTTTCTTTAAATTTCCGGCTGTCCGGCATCATGGAATATCCCCTCTGAATTTCCATGCAATAAAATAAGAGCTGATATTGATCAGCTCTCCAAAGAGTAGAACATTTGCATACAACGGGTTTTGTCCCATTGTGGTTATTTGTATGCCCTGTCCTTTTGCCTGAGAGATCGACCGGTACCATGGACATGAACCGGTCTTACACCTTCGGCGCTCCATACGGAGACTCTCCAGAGTGTCCAGACGGACGTTTGTCCGCCTGGACTGCACTTATGTGTTACATACTATCACAGTTTTCCTTCTGTATCAACGTGTTTTTGAAGTAAAGCAGCAAATTTTGTAATTTTTGTAAATATTGTCACATATGACCTGCAGATCATCTGTCTTTTGCTTCAATCTGACGAACCATTTTCTGACCGCTCCGCATGAACCTCCTGACGCTGTTTTGCAGTTTCAATCTCATGCTGCTTTAACGCCTCCGAGAACTCTACGCGGATCTCCGTTCCCTTGCCCTGCTCACTCTCAAGGGTCAATTTTGCCCCGTGCTGGGCAACGATGTGCTTTACGATCGCAAGTCCCAGACCGGTTCCTCCCGTCGCCTTCGAGCGGCTCTTATCCACACGGTAGAATCGCTCAAATACACGCTCCTGATATTCCGCAGAGATACCGATTCCGGTGTCTTTCACAGAAAGGAACGTATGCCCGTTCTCAATGCCGGTCGTCACCGTCACAGTTCCGTCCTTTTTATTGTACCGGATCGCGTTGTCGCAAAGATTATAGATCAATTCCTCCATCAGCTGCTTATCCGCGAAAACCGGTGCTTCTCCGCCCTGGACCCGGATCGTCACGTTCTGTTTCTGGGCATTCATCTGGAGCATGTCCACACATTCTCTCGCCAGCGGAAACAGATCCAGATCTCTATACTCCACATCTTTCTTTCCGCCGTCAAGCTGGGAAAGCTGGATGATATCATTGATCAGGGTCAGAAGTCTCGCCGCGTTTTTATGGATCTCCGACGCAAACCGTTCCGTATTCTCCCCGGACATGCCGTGTTCGATCAGTTCCGCATAGCCGGAGATCGCCGTGAGCGGGGTCTTGAGCTCATGGGACACGTTCGCCGTAAATTCCTGCCGGACCTGGGAGCTCTTTAAGATATCCTCATGCTGCTGCCGGATCTTATTCATAAACGGTACCAGCTCCTTATAGGCCGCCTGCGTCCCCGGCTCCGAAAGATTCTCCGCCATCTGCTCGATCGGCGCCACAAGGTTCTTCGTAAAGTAATTAGCCATCATGATACAGAAGAAAAAGAGAAGGACAAATACTCCGACTACCGTCATCATCATGTTCTGGGTCAGGGCAAAAATATTGTCGCCCTCCCTCGCGATCCTCAAGATCCGTCCGTTGTCTATCCGGATCGCATAGTAGAACAGATTTCTATCCAGAGTCGTCGACCGGCGGGTTCCGCTTCCTTCTCCGACCTTCGCCGCCATGTGGATCTCCGGGCGGTCCTCATGGTTCTCCATCACAGAAAAATCCGCGTTGCTGTCAAAAATAACGCTCCCATTGGCATTCACCACCGTGATACGCAGCGTATCCGGGTTCAGGTCGTAGGCATCCGGATGCAGATCGGATATATTGTCGAAGATGTGCATATTTTTCATGACAAGAGCGTCAGCCTTCAGATCCCCGATGACCTGTTTCCGGTAGACCCCGTAAAAAACAAATAAGGCACACAGCAGTGTCAGTAAAATTGCGAACACTGCCGTGGCCAGAAGTTCCATATGGATTTTCCGTTTCATTCGATCATATACCCCACATTTCTCACAGTGCGGATCATGGAACCCGCTTCACCGAGTTTCTGTCTGAGCGTCCGGATATGCATGTCCAGCGTTCTCGACTCACCTTCAAAGTCGATTCCCCATACGCGCTCTAAAATGATCTCTCGCGTCACTACGATCCCCGCATTGTGGAGCAGGAGCTTTAAGAGCTCATATTCCTTAAATGTCAGGCTGCACGGAACATCCTTCACGTATACCATATGTTTCTCATCATCCAGGAAGATATCCCCCAAGGTCAGGAATTTATCTTCCTCCATCGTCCTTCTGAGCACCGCCTTTACTCTGGCGATCAGCTCCATGACACCAAAAGGCTTTGTCAGGTAGTCATCAGCTCCGACATCAAGTCCCTTTACCTTGTCGATCTCGGTACTCTTTGCCGTCACCATGATGATTGGAAGCTTTTTCGTCTCCGGACGACGGCGGAGCTTTGCAACGATCTCCAGTCCGTCCTCATCCGGCAGCATAATGTCCAAAAGGGCAAGGTCCGGCTGCTTCTCTTCCAGCTTTTTATAAAAATCGCGGGCACATTCAAATCCTTCCACCTGATATCCGCTGTTCTTTAGCGCGAACATCTCAATTTCCAGAATATTTTTATCATCTTCTACCGCATAGATCAGAGCCATGGTCCTTTCCTCCTGTCTCACTTTCTGCATAACCGTTCAGTACCTTAAAAACATTCTACGTAACTGTTCAATACACAGTTACGCGCAAAAATCCATTCCAAATCGGCTGTGCCGATAGGATTTTTGCCTTCTAGTCTAAGTTTTCTTACCGTCAGCGCAGTAAATGCGCAGACCTACTGAACAGTTACCATTCTACGTAACTATTCAGTACCTTCATAGTTACGTGCAAAAATCCATTCCAGATCAGCTTCGCTGATGGGATTTTTGCCTTCCAGCCTATGTTTTCTTACGGTCAGCGCAGTAAATGCGCAGACCTACTGAACAGTTACCATTCTACTACATATCTGCCTATACCGGAAGCATAT
>NZ_QWGO01000017.1:23013-75954 GCF_003435535.1 Desulfotomaculum sp. OF05-3
TACATATCTGCCTATACCGGAAGCATATATTTGCCGCGGTACTGCTCTACCATCGCCGCGAAATGCGGATCTCCGTCACGCTTCAGGTTGTCAAGGTAACCGTGGGTATCAAAACCGTCACGGTCGATCTCAATGACGCTGACTGCGATGTTGGAGCAATGGTCGGAAACACGCTCCAGATTCATGGAAATATCAGAAAGCACAAATCCCTGCTCGATCGTACATTTTCCCTTCTGGAGTCTTCGGATATGGTTTGCCTTTACGACGGTATTAATATCGTCGATAACCTCCTCAAGGGGCTCCACTCTGGCTGCCTCATCCGTATTGTTCGTCTCAAAGGCATCGATGGACAGGTTCAGGATCTCCTTTACCGCGTCGAAGAATATGCCAAGTTCCTTCTCTGCCTTGCTGGAGAACTGCATTTCTTTTTCCTTCATCTCTTTTGCGGAATCTTTCAGGTTCATGCCGTGATCGGAAATACGCTCAAAATCTCCGATACAGTGTAAAAGCAGGGATACGGTATGGCTGTCTGATTTGGAAAGATTCTTTCCGCCAAGCTTTACCATGTAAGTTCCAAGCTCATCCTCATACCGGTCCACAAGGTTTTCCAGGGCCTCCACACGGGCTGCCTTTTCGTCATCATAGCCGTGAAGCAGATCCACCGCCGTGAAGAAGCATTCCCGTGCAAGCTTCGCCATCTGGATCGTCGTCTGACGGCACTGTTCAACCGCAAAAGCCGGCGTGTCGAGGAAACGCTGGTCGAGAAGACGGAACGCATCTTTTTCCTGATTCTGGACCGGAGCTTCCTTCTTCTCTTCCGGGATCGTGAGACATGCAAGTTTTACAAGGCCACTGCCGAACGGAAGAAGCATGATCGTTGCCGCTATATTAAAGCTGCTGTGGATCACGGCAATTCCCATAGCGCTTGCCGCTGTGTCCAGAAAGGAAAAATGAACGACCGCATTGATCGTATAAAAGACGATCATAAAAATAACGGTCCCAATAATATTAAAGTAAAGATGGACCAGTGCCGCGCGCTTTGCGTTCTTTGAGGCACCGATACCGGAGAGCATCGCTGTCACACAGGTTCCGATATTCTGTCCCATAATGATCGGGAGCGCAGTACTGAAATTTACCGCCCCTGTGGCGCATAACGCCTGAAGAATACCGACGGACGCGGAGGAGCTCTGGATGATCGCTGTGAGGACAGCGCCTGCGATCATTCCGAGGACCGGGTTTGAGAACATTGTCAGGATTCCGGTAAATTCCGGGACATTTGCCAGCGGTTTGACGGCACCGCTCATTGTCTCCATTCCGGTCATTAAAATCGCGAAACCGATCATGATGGTTCCGGCATCTTTTTTCTTCTCCTTCTTGGAGAACATGATAAAACAGACGCCGATGAGTGCCAGAACCGGTGAAAATGATGTCGGCTTTAACAGCTGTACAAAGAAATTTCCACTCTCAATTCCGGTAAGGCTTAAGAGCCAGGACGTCACCGTCGTTCCGATATTCGCGCCCATGATGATGCCGACCGCCTGGGTCAGCTTCATGATACCGGAGTTTACGAAACCTACGACCATGACGGTGGTTGCGGATGACGACTGGATGATCGCCGTAACTCCCGCTCCTAAAAGGACCGCCTTGATCGGATTTGATGTCAGTTTTTCAAGAATTCTTTCCAGTCTTCCACCGGAAAGCTTTTCGAGACCTTTTCCCATAGTCTCCATTCCGTAAAGGAACAGCGCGAGCCCGCCAAGCATCGTCAATACACCAAAAAAATCCATAAATTTCCCCTCTTCAAATTCATTAACATTTTGTTTATCTCTTTCTTACCATGTATCAGAATATCAGGGGAATGTAAAATGCTTTGTAGGCAGTATGTAAAATCTGTGTAAAATATCAAAGCCCAGAACGGCCTTAAATTTCTTTTAGAATTTGTTCTGTTTTATACTGGAGTCGATTGATGGAATATCTTAGATATGTTAGAATTTTGTGGAAAAGATACTGTAAATGCAAAAAAATAACCGCCCCGACCTAAGAAATCGAACGGTTATTTTTTTGATACCTATGGACCAGCCGTCTATCGGTGGCACTCTTTGTTTTTAATATAGCATACTTTATAAGGGATTTTAATATACTCCAGTTTATTATAATTTCGTAACTATTCAGTCCCTTCATAGTTACATGCAAAAATCCATTCCAGATCAGCTTCGCTGATGGGATTTTTGCCCTCCAGCCTATGTTTTCTTACGGTCAGCGCAGCAAGTGCGCAGACCTACTGAACAGTTACATGATTTCTACTTACTCACCAGTTTCTCCACATCCAGCAGCCCCCACCCCTGCTGATTTCTCGGAAGCCCGATATCCCTACAGCTTTCCCGAAGCTTCAGCTTCACATCCTTATTCGTCATATCCGGGTACCGTTCCAGAAGGAGCGCTGTGGCACCGGAGACGATGGGAGTGCTCATGGAGGTGCCGCTTTTGATGGTGTATTTATCCGCCCGGCCAGCACAGCTGACGACGCTGCAGCCTGGGGCCACGAGGTCGGGCTTACAGATACAGGCGGCTGTAGGACCGCGGCCGGAGTAGTCCACCATCCGGTTTCCGCCCACCAGGACCTCCCTGTCGTCATCTGAGCACCCCACCGTGATCACCTTTCTGCTGATCCCCGGTGTCGTGATGCTCATGTTCCTGGGACCATTGTTTCCCGCCGCCACCACAACAACAAGCCCGGCATCCCATGCCCGGTTCACGCCTTTCACCAGAGCGGAATTTTCGCTCGTCCCCCGCTTCGAGCAGGCACCCACCGATATATTTAAGATCCGGATGCCAAGCTTTTCCTTTCTCTCTAAGATCCAGGAGATTCCCGCCAGGACATCCGAAGAATATCCATTTCCTTTCCGGTCCAGGACCTTCACCATAACGAGGTCACAGCCCGGCGCGATCCCGCTGTACCGCCCGCCGGACATACGCCCACTGCCTCCGATGATCCCACAGATATGGGTCCCATGCCCGCAGTCATCGTAGGCGAAGGTCTTCCCGTTTACCATGTCTGCGAACCCGGTGACCCGGCTGTCAAAATCCCGGTGAAGAAAGATCCCGGTATCCAAAACCGCCACGCCGATGCCTTTTCCAGTGAGTCCCAGGCGGTAAGCCGCGCCGCAGCGGATCTGATCTTTAATATGGTTCACATGTAAGATTCCTCTATTCTATTCCTCTTACTTACAGGATATTCATAATCACTTCGTCTTGCGCTGCTGCCCAAAATATACATCTGTGCATATCCCCACCCACAATTTGCAGTATTTCCGACACTTTTCCACATTCTTCGAAAACAGCTTCCGAATCTTAAAGAAATCTTAATAATTCATTCAAAGAATATACAATCATTTTCCGGGGTGATGTGCTATACTTTAACCATAAGAAATGCACGAGATATTTTAAATCCTTTATCCTAAACCTTTTTGAAATTGAAATCCTAAATGATGAATCCCTGTACAATATGTACAGGGTTTTTTCATGCCATTTTTCCAGAAAGATCTCCCACTTCCCATGCTTAAACCTTGTTCCCGGCCACCATCGGCGCCTCGCGCGGTCACTTGCGGCAATCTGCATCTTCGCACGAGTGTGCATCTTTAGCACATAAAAAAGAGACGGCACTCAACTCGTTCCAGGGCTAAGTACCGTCTCTCTGTTTTTAACTGCTGTCCGCCACGCCGGTCCAGATCAGCCGTCTGTTTCTTACACGTTTCTGACATTCTTAAGAATATCGCAGAAATCAAATGTAGCAAAGTAATCCTTCGGAGTCTCTGCACGGCGGATCATCTGGACACTGCCGTCTTCCTTGAGAAGAAGCTCCGCGCTCTTTAACTTTCCGTTGTAGTTATATCCCATCGCAAATCCGTGTGCGCCTGCGTCATGGATGAAGAGCAGGTCGCCCTTATCGATCTTCGGAAGCATGCGGTCGATTGCAAACTTATCGTTGTTTTCGCAGAGGGAACCTGTCACATCGTACTTGTGGTCGCAGGGCTCGTTCTCTTTTCCCATAACCGTGATATGATGGTAAGCGCCGTACATAGCCGGACGCATCAGGTTTACCGCGCATGCGTCAACACCGATGTACTCCTTGTAGGTATGCTTCTCGTGGATCGCTCTTGTCACGAGAGCGCCGTACGGAGCCAGCATGAAGCGGCCAAGCTCTGTGAAGAGCGCCACATCGCCCATTCCTGCCGGAACAAGAACTTCCTCGTAAACCTTTCTTACGCCCTCGCCGATGACCTTGATGTCGTTCGGCTCCTGATCCGGTCTGTACGGGATACCGATTCCGCCGGAGAGGTTGATGAACTTGATATCAGCGCCGGTCTCCTTCTTTAACTTCACAGCAAGCTCAAAGAGGAGCTTCGCGAGAATCGGATAGTACTCGTTCGTTACTGTGTTGCTTGCCAGGAACGCGTGGATACCGAAGTTCTTCGCGCCCTTTGCCTTTAAGATCTTATAAGCCTCAGTGATCTGGGCCTCCGTCATGCCATACTTCGCGTCACCCGGGTTATCCATGATATCGGTCGCTACCTTAAATAATCCGCCCGGATTGAAGCGGCAACAAATCGTCTCCGGAATCGTTCCGATGGTCTTCTCGAGGCACTCGATGTGAGTGAAATCATCTAAGTTGATGATCGCGCCGAGATCATACGCAAGCTTGAACTCTTCCGGCGGTGTATCGTTTGAGGAGAACATGATGTCATGTCCGGAAAAACCGCAGGCGTCAGACATTAAAAGTTCTGTCTTAGAAGAGCAGTCTGTTCCGCATCCAAGCTCCTGAAGTGTTTTTAAAATGAACGGATTCGGTGTCGCTTTTACTGCAAAGTATTCCCTGAATCCCTTGTTCCAGGAAAATGCCTCTTTTAATTTCAGGGCATTCTCGCGGATCCCCTTCTCATCGTAAAGATAAAACGGAGTCGGGTATGTCTTCGCGATCTCCTCCAGCTGTTCCTTCGTTACAAACGGTTTCTTCTCCATGTACGTTCTCTCCTTCGTTAGTCAGTGTTAGTCGATATTTACAACACGCATGATGTTTGTAGAAGCAGCCGGCTCATGTCTTCTCGCATAATCCACAACTCCCGCAGTCACGACCGCGATATCGCCTGCTTTTACAATACCATTCTCTTTTAAAATGTCAATACTGTTCTCAATTAAAGTGTCAGTGGATTCCGCTCTCTTTGCCTGGAACGGAGTAACTCCCCAGTAGAGCATCATCTTGCGGACTGCGGAGATACTCGGGGACATTCCGACAAGTTTTGTGGACGGATGCCACTTGGAAAGCATTCTCGCTGTGTAGCCGCTGATACTCGGCGCGATGATGACAGCCGCATCAAGAGACTGTGCAGTCGCAACGGATGCGTAGCTCACTGCATTGGAAATATTGTGGCGGTTATCGTCGGATACGGTTCTCTTCTCATAGAAGTCACCGTTCATGTGGGACTCGGTCTCCTCAACGATATGAGCCATCATCTTTAATGCCTCGACCGGATACTTGCCGTTTGCAGTCTCACCGGATAACATAACGACATCTGTTCCGTCATATACAGCGTTCGCAACATCGGAAACCTCCGCGCGGGTCGGTCTCGGGTTGCGGATCATGGAATCCAGCATCTGGGTCGCTGTGATAACGACCTTACATGCAGCGCTGCACTTTTTGATCATCATTTTCTGAAGGTGCGGAAGCTTCTCCGGTGCGATCTCAACGCCCAGATCTCCGCGGGCTACCATGATTCCGTCGCTGGCCTCGATGATCTCGTCAAGGTTCTCAAGTCCCTCAGCGTTCTCGATCTTCGCGATGATTCCCATTGAGGAACCGCCCTCATCCAACATCTGGCGGATCTCACGGATCGCATCTGCGGAACGGATAAAAGAAGCCGCGATATAGTCGAACCCAAGCTCGATACCGAAACGGATATCTTCCTTATCTTTATCTGTTAATGCCGGAAGCTTGATCTTTACATTCGGGACGTTGACGCCCTTTCTCTCTCCAAGCTCGCCGCCGTTCATGATCCTGCAGTAGATCTCGGTTCCCTCGACACGTTCAACATGGAGCTCGATCAGACCGTCATCGATCAGGATCACGTTGCCCTCTGTTACATCCTCATTTAAACCGTTATAGTTGATGTGGACTCTCTTTGCGTCACCGACGATATCCTCTGTTGTAAGGATGATCTCCTCGCCTGCTGTCAGAGTTACCTTCTTTCCGTCCTTTAAAACACCGGTACGGATCTCCGGGCCCTTTGTATCAAGAAGAGCCGCTACCGGTTTTCCAACCTCTTCCGCAACCTCGCGAAGCTGTTTGTAGCGGGCTCTCTGCTCATCGTGTGTTCCGTGGGAGAAGTTGAAACGGGCAACATCCATTCCGTTTAAGAGCAGCTGTTTCATGACCTCTCTGTCATCGCTGTTCGGTCCCATGGTACAGATAATTTTTGTTTTTTTCATGTTATGCCTCCTGATTGCTGTTTGCCTGTCTTGGATCCATCCCACCTTTTGTTACATGCCTGTGGGTATACAGGTGATCCTGACAGTATTCATAGTCGCCTTCGCACTTGGAGCAGTAGCGGAATACAAGATTCGGGTCATCCTCCTCGGTACGTCCGCAGACAGCACAGCGATGGCGTCCGATCTTCGCTGCTGTTTTCTGCGCCTCGCGCATCTGTGAGTGAAAGACCTGCTTTCTTCTGATCTCTTTCGGATTCAGACGGCTCCCCCTGGACATGAAGAGGTATACGATAAAATTAAGTAAAGACATAACGACCGCAATTCTCTGCGACATGCCGCCGAAAAGGAATCCATAGACGAAGTAAAGTCCATCAAAAAGTGCCAGATACTTCGCCTTGATCGGAAGTACAAAAAACAGGTAAAACTGCATTTCCGGGAATGTGGCCGCAAATGCAAAAAACAGGGAAAAGTTCAGATAATCTGTGGTGAGAATATAGACCTGCCCTGTAATGATGTAGATCAGCAGCGCCGCAAGGACATGACCGATCACACCCATAAAAAAGTACACGTTAAACCGGAAGGTTCCCCAAACCCGCTCCAGAGTCATTCCCAGATTGTAGTAAAGGTAGATCGCTATCAGGTTAAAGAAAAGACTGCCGGACGGCGGCCAGATCATAAATGTAACGACTCGCCAGATCTGTCCGTGAAGGATCGCCCTCGCATCCAGCATCAGGTACTGGATGTAAAATGCCGGTGCCATCATCTGGACCAGCACGCCCACCGCATACAGGATCACGATATAATACATGAGATTCGGAATCGCGTACCGTCCGAATTTCCGCTCCATCTTGTTCATAAAATTCATTGAAGCTTTCCTTTCCTAATAGAAATATCTATTTCTCCTACGTCCCGTATTATAATTCCCAACCGTTTCTTTTGTCAAACGCTTTATGATATCGTTACTGGAATGTCTATCCATCCCCGCAACGCTTTCTTCTAAAATCTTTACACATTCTTTACAGAATTTTAACCGTTTTTAGCCTCAAGATGCCAGTTCCGTCAATTGTATTTCCTTTTTTAATGTGTTATACTATGTGCGGAATTTTGACATAACAGTTCAGCTATGTGCCGATTCCGGCAGAAAATTGTATGGCTGAACGGTTCGGCATGTTGATGCCTGCATTCCGGCTGGCTGCCTGCTTTTTGCGGACGGCTCGTTTTTTTCTGTTGAAAAGGAGGTATGGGGAGAACTCCCCGCTCGTATGAATCAATGCTATCGTCTTGGAATCGATATCGGTTCCACTACAGTAAAAGTTGCCGTGATCGACGACAACAACAAAATTTTATTCGCGGATTATGAGCGGCATTACGCCAATATCCAGGAAACCCTGGCCTCGCTTCTGAAAAAGTGTAAGGGAGAACTCGGTGAACTCTCTTTACGGCCCAATATTACAGGTTCCGGCGGACTCACTCTGTCGGGTTACTTACATATTCCATTTGTCCAGGAGGTTGTAGCGGTTGCGACCGCACTTCAGGACTACGCTCCGCGGACGGATGTCGCCATCGAGCTTGGCGGCGAGGACGCGAAAATCATCTACTTTACAGGCGGAATCGACCAGCGTATGAACGGGATCTGCGCCGGAGGTACCGGTTCCTTTATCGACCAGATGGCTTCCTTATTACAGACGGATGCTGCCGGTCTGAATGAATATGCAAAGAATTATAAGGCGATCTACCCGATCGCTGCCCGCTGCGGCGTATTCGCAAAGTCTGATATCCAGCCGCTGATCAACGACGGTGCGACCCGTGAGGATCTTGCAGCCTCTATTTTCCAGGCGGTTGTGAACCAGACCATCAGCGGTCTTGCCTGCGGAAAACCGATCCGCGGAAACGTAGCGTTCCTCGGCGGTCCGCTGCACTTTTTACCGGAGCTTCGAAACGCCTTTATCCGCACCTTAAATTTAACCGGTGATGCGATCATCGCCCCGGACCACTCCCATCTTTTCGCCGCCGTCGGCGCTGCCATGAATGCGAAGGAGCACGCGGAGATCTTCTCTCTTGATAAGCTGATCGCAGATCTTTCCGGCGGCATCAAGATGAAATTTGAAGTAAAGAGAATGCAGCCTTTATTTAAGGATGAGGCAGATTATAAGGAATTCACCGACCGCCATGACCAGTACAAGGTCCGCCGCGGCAACCTCGCCACCTATGAGGGAAATGTATTCTTAGGAATCGATGCCGGTTCCACCACAACGAAGGTGGCACTCGTCGGCGAGGATGGTTCCCTGCTCTACAGCTTTTACAGCAGCAACAACGGAAGCCCGTTGGCGACCGCGATCTCTTCCATAAAGGAGATTAAGTCCCTGCTTCCGGACAGCGCGAAGATCGCCTACTCCTGCTCCACCGGCTACGGCGAGGCCCTCTTAAAGGCGGCCTTCATGCTGGATGAGGGCGAGGTCGAGACGATCTCCCACTACTACGCGGCGGCATTCTTCGATCCGTCCGTAGACTGCATCCTCGATATCGGTGGTCAGGATATGAAATGTATCCGCATCAAGGACGGCACCGTGGACAGTGTCCAGCTCAACGAGGCATGTTCCTCCGGCTGCGGTTCCTTCATCGAGACCTTCGCAAAATCCTTAAACTACAGCGTTCAGGATTTCGCGAAGGCGGCACTTTTTGCCCAGAACCCGGTGGATCTCGGAACGAGATGTACCGTATTCATGAACTCCAACGTAAAACAGGCGCAGAAAGAAGGCGCTTCTGTTGCGGATATCTCCGCCGGCCTCGCTTACTCGGTGATCAAGAACGCCCTGTTTAAGGTCATCAAGATCACTTCCGCCGGCGACCTCGGAAAGAACGTCGTTGTACAGGGCGGAACCTTCTACAATGACGCAGTCCTACGAAGCTTCGAGCGGATCTCCGGCTGCAATGCCGTCCGCCCGGATATCGCAGGTATCATGGGTGCCTTCGGTGCGGCACTGATCGCCCGTGAGCGTTACATGCACCGTCCCCATGAGACGACGATGCTCTCTCTGGACGATATGATCAATTTGACCTACACGACAACCATGAGCCGCTGCCGCGGATGCGTAAACCACTGTGTCCTGACAATCAACCGGTTCGAGGGTGGACGTCAGTATATTTCCGGAAACCGCTGTGAGCGCGGTCTCGGCGTGGAAAAGGCAAAACGTGACATCCCGAACCTCTTTACATGGAAGTATCACAGACTCTTCGACTATGAGCCGTTGACAGCCGACAAGGCGACCCACGGCGTTGTGGGAATCCCGCGGGTCCTCAACATGTACGAGAACTTCCCGTACTGGGCAACCTTCTTTAAGGAGCTCGGCTTCCGCGTGATGCTGTCCCCACAGTCCAGCCACCAGATCTACGAGCTGGGCATCGAGACGATCCCGAGTGAGTCTGAATGTTACCCGGCAAAGCTTGCCCACGGACACATTTCCTGGCTCATCAAACGCGATGTGCCGTTTATCTTCTATCCGTGTATTCCTTACGAGCGGAAAGAGGTTCCGGGAGCCGGAAACCACTACAACTGCCCGATGGTCACCTCCTACTCGGAGAACATCAAGAACAACATGGAGGAATTAAAGGAAAAGAACGTGAAGTTCTTAAATCCGTTCATGGCGTTCACAAGCGAGGCGGTCCTTTCAAAGCAGCTTCAGGAAGTCTTTAAGAAGGAATTCGATATTCCGGAATCCGAGACGAAGAAGGCTGCTAAAAAGGCCTGGGATGAACTCGCCCAGGCGAGAACCGATGTGGAGAAGAAAGGCGAGGAAGTCTTACAGTACTTAAAAGACACCGGAAAACACGGCATCGTCCTTGCGGGACGTCCGTACCACATCGATCCGGAGATCAACCACGGCATCGCCGATATGATCACCTCCTACGGTTTCGCTGTCCTCACGGAGGACTCCGTATCCCATTTAGGAAAGGTGGAGCGCCCGCTCGTCGTTACCGACCAGTGGATGTACCACTCCCGCCTCTATGCGGCGGCGGCCTTTGTAAAGACACAGGATAACCTGGATCTCGTCCAGTTAAACTCCTTCGGCTGCGGTCTCGACGCCGTGACCACCGATCAGGTCAGTGATATTCTCACCCGATCCGGGAAGATCTATACGGTCTTAAAGATCGATGAGGTCAACAACCTCGGAGCCGCAAGGATCCGTATCCGTTCTTTGATCTCCGCTCTCCGCGTCCGCGAGGAGCGCCGCTACACGAGAACCATCGTGTCCAGCGCCTACAACCGTGTGATGTTCACGAAGGACATGAAGAAAAACTACACGCTGCTCTGCCCGCAGATGTCCCCGATCCACTTCGAGCTCATCGAGCCGGCGATCCGCAGCTTCGGCTACAACCTCGTCGTTCTCCAGAACGATGACAAGACAGCCGTCGATACGGGATTAAAATATGTAAACAACGACGCCTGCTATCCGTCCCTGATCGTTATCGGACAGATCATGGATGCCCTGCTGTCCGGAAAGTATGATCTCGACCACACGGCTGTCCTTATGAGCCAGACCGGAGGCGGCTGCCGTGCGTCAAACTATATCGGATTTATCCGCCGTGCCCTTGAAAAGGCCGGAATGGCGCAGATCCCGGTCATCTCCATCAACGCAAATGGCATGGAGACAAACCCAGGATTCAAGTATACACCGGCTATGCTTGTGAAGGCTCTTCAGGCTGTTGTATACGGTGATGTATTTATGCGTGTTCTCTACGCTACAAGACCTTATGAGGCCGTTCCAGGCTCCGCAAATGCGCTCCACGAGAAATGGAAGAAGATCTGTATCAAAGCACTCTCCACAAAGAGCGCCGGAATGATGACCTTTGTGAAGAATATCCGCGGCATCATCCATGACTTCGATAACTTAGAGCGCACGAATGTCCACAAGCCGAAGGTCGGCATCGTCGGAGAGATCCTCGTCAAATTCTCCCCGACCGCCAACAACCACATCGTGGAGCTCCTGGAGTCGGAAGGTGCGGAAGCTGTTATGCCGGATCTCATGGATTTCCTGCTTTACTGCTTCTACAACAGCAACTTCAAGGCAGATAATCTGGGAATGAAGCGCTCCACGGCGCATCTCTGCAACATGGCGATCTCCCTTTTAGAGTACATGAGAAAGGCCGCAAGGATCGCTCTCGAAAAGAGCACCCACTTCACTCCGCCGTCAAGGATCAAGGATCTGGCAGTGATGGCAAACGGCTTTGTCTCCCTCGGAAACCAGACCGGTGAAGGCTGGTTCCTGACCGGTGAGATGCTGGAGCTCATCAAGAGCGGTGTCAACAACATCGTCTGCGTTCAGCCTTTCGGCTGCCTGCCGAACCATATCGTCGGAAAAGGTGTCATCAAGGAGCTTCGCTACGCGAACCCCAAGGCAAACATCATCGCCGTCGACTATGATCCGGGGGCCAGTGAGGTAAACCAGTTAAACCGTATCAAGCTGATGCTTTCCACAGCTCAGAAAAACCTTGAAAAAGAGGAATATGTGGATCCGAATCTGGCGAAGACGTTAAAAAAGGTGGAAGAGCTTTCTTCCAAGCGTGTCAATAAGTGTCGGTTGTAATCTACATACCATAAGCTTCTAAATACAAATTCGTCTCAGTCGAAAACTGACTTCCACTGAGACAAATTTGCTGTTACTACCACCTGAAAAAGGTGGGATTCTTATCGAACCTGGATAAAGCACATAAAAACAGCGGCAGATATCATTTTCGATACCTGCCGCTGTCTGTTATCTTCCGATCAGCGCCCCGGATACTCCGACATGATAGCCATCCGGCGTCACAGCACTTACGTACATTGCGCCCTCCGGTATCGGATTTCCACCCGGATCAAGGACTCCTGCCATCGGATTCAGGTAATACCAGACTCCGTTCACAAGGATCCAGCCGATCGCCATATCTCCGTCCGCGTTCAGATAGTACCATCTTCCGTTCACCCAGACATGAGCACTTGCTGCAGGTCACATTTTTCCGCTGTTAAGCCGACACCCCCCGAATCCATGACATCAAAACAGCATATACCTTCCAGAAATTCTCCAGAAAATATATGCTGTTCTTTTGTTCACAGGTGTCCGCCAGCCCCAGCCGGACACCCTGCCATATTCATATGTTATGTAAACCTACATTAAGCCTCCGGCTTCTCGTAGCTGCGATGCATAGAGAAGGAATCCATATCGTAATTCTTTAAGTTCTCCCATACTCCGCGGCCGTCTGCCTTCGCAATCACAGCGTCGCGGTCTTTCTTGAATGCCATCTCCTGTTTCATGTTGCTCGGTCCGCCTACGCAACCGCCCTGGCACATCATACCCTCAATGAAGTCTTCCGGAAGTCTGCCGACCTTGAGAAGAAGAAGGGCTTTCTTAACCTCAGCCGCACCGCTGCAGCGCGCAACCTTAACATCTGCGCTCTCGCCTCTTTCCTTGAAGCACTCGATCACTGCGTTTGTCACGCCGCCGCCATTGCCAAAGCGTTTTCCGAAGACACTGCCTTCCTGCTTTGTCTCCTCAGCCGGCTCAAGCTCAACTTCTTTTCCGCGCAGCATTTCGATGGCCTCACCGAAGGTCAGAACATAATCCGCATTGTTCTCGATGGACTTGTCAGCCGCCTCAGACTTCTTTGCCATACACGGTCCGATAAATACGGTAACTGTCTCCGGATCGATCGCTTTTAACATTCTGGATACCGCGCACATCGGGGATACCGTTGTGGACATATTATCGATCAGAGTCGGGTAGTGTTTCTTGATCATATTTACAAATGCCGGACAGCAGGAGGTCGTCATCTTCTTGCCTTCCTTAAATGCCTCTGCCCATTCCATTGCCTCGTAAGCTGCTGTCATATCAGCACCGGCAGCAACCTCTACCATATCGGCAAAGCCAACCTTCTTTAATGCAGTACGCCAGCTCTCCATTGTGATATCCTGGCCGAACTCACCTTCAGCAGCCGGAGCAACCATGGCAACGACCTTCTTGCCAGCCTTGATCGCCTCGATCACCTGTACAACATATACCTTGGAGGAAATTGCACCGAACGGGCAGCTTCTTACGCAGGCACCGCACTGGATACATTTCTTTTCATCGATCTGACAGATTCCGGTCTCCGGATCCATTGTGATCGCATCTACCGGACATGCACGGCGGCACGGACGGATCAGCTCAGCGATCGCATTGTACGGACATGCCTGAGCACAGCGTCCGCACTCTTTACAGACACTCGGATCGATATGGGCACGGTCGCGGCCGATCGAGATCGCACCAAAGTTACATGCGTTCTGACAGGCTTTACCCATACATTTCTGACAGTTATCGGTTACAACGAATCTTGTGATCGGACACTCCTCACATGCAGAAGAGATGACCTGAATGATATTGTCGCTCTGTTTGTCACTCGGACATTTTCCCTCCACGAGACGGATTCTCTGACGGATGATCTCTCTCTCCTTGTATACACAGCAGCGGAACTGTGCCTTTGGACCCGGGATCAGTTTGAACGGGATATTGTCTCTCTCTTCCTCGAGTCTGCCCTCAAAAGCCAGCCTGGAAACTGTGCGCAGCACGTTATACTTGATCTTAAGCAGTGCCTCATCGTTGGTTTTCATACCATTTCCTCCTAAATTTGAATCCTCTATCTTACCTTAATTTTTAATGTTTTCGCATCATATTATCGCATATCCCCCTTTGCAAAGCAAGTCGGAAATTGTATATAATCCAACGCATTCCGGGGAAAAACCTTATTTTCTTAAATTGTATACAATAAAGTACAGGCAGCGAAATTTCTTGTATTTTCCTGGGTTTTTCTGTCTTTCTGTGTCGGATATTTGTTCGCAGTATGCGGCTGTCCAGCACCACTTTCTTTGTCTCTTTTTTTCACAAAGTCAGGTTCCGGTTCCGCCTCTTTCCCGCCACTCCGTTTCCGATTATTTTCGGTTTGGCATATGCAGCCTTCGCCTTTAAAACATGTTTTTCCCCAGTCTCATGTTGGATTGACATTCCTAACTCTCCATGATATATTCTATTTAGTTCGGTCGTGCTAACCCCAAAGGTCAACTGTCCTGAGGGAAAAGACGAAAAGAATCTGATACGGGAATATCTGTCATATTCAGGATCCCCGGTATGCTCTTTTCGTGTGCATACCGGGGATTTATCATTCACGCAGACAGTGGGACAAGACCCGTGTCTGTCAGATTTTTTTCAGGAGGAACTAAGTTATGAGAAAAATGTTATCCGTCATGATGGCTGCCGCGATCGCGGGATCTCTCCTTGCAGGCTGCTCATCATCCAAAACCGAAACAACTACTGCCGCTTCTTCCGCGGAGGAAACAACGACTGCCGCTGAGGAAACCACAACGGAAGCTGCTTCCGAGTCCGCCGCTGAAAACACCGGTGATGGGACCGTTGTCCGTGTCGGCGGTTTAAAGGGACCGACAACCATGGGACTTGTAAAGCTTATGGACGAGGCCGCAAACGGGGAGTCCGAGAACAGCTATGAATTCACTATGGTCACCGCAGCTGATGAGATGACCGCCATGGTCGCAGGCGGAAAAGTCGATATCGCCCTGCTTCCGGCGAACGTCGCAAGCGTTCTCTACAATAAGACAAACAAAAATATCTCCGTGATCGATATCAACACTCTCGGCGTTCTCTACTTCGTATCTGCCGACAGCTCCGTGACTACGATCGATCAGCTAAAGGGAAAGACCGTATATCTTCCGGGAAAGGGAACTACTCCGGAATACGCACTCCGCTATGTGCTCTCCGCCGCAGGACTCGGAGAGGATGATGTAACTCTTGAATTCAAGTCCGAGGCATCTGAGGTGGCTTCCGTCCTCGCTGAGGATCCGAACGCCATCGGTCTTCTTCCGCAGCCATTCGTAACTGCCGCTCTCGCCCAGAACGAAAAGCTCTCCATCATCATGGACCTCACAAAAGAGTGGGATAATGTCCAGAGCGAAGGTTCCGGAAGCCGTCTTGTAACAGGTGTTACCATTGTAAACAATGATTTCTTAAAGGAGCACGAGGATCTCGTTGATACGTTCTTACAGGAACATGAGGCATCCATCGCCTTCACCGCGGAGGATCCGGATGCCGCAGCCGAGCTCATCGCAAAGGCTGAGATCGTCGCAAAGGCTCCGGTCGCGAAAAAAGCACTTCCGTACTGCAACATCACCTTTATCTCCGGTGATGAGATGAAAACAGCACTTTCCGGTTACCTTCAGGCTCTGTATGACCAGAACCCGGCCTCCGTCGGCGGTGAACTGCCGGATGACGGCTTCTACTATGTAAAGTAATTGTGACTGCGAAAGTTCTCAACAGTTACAAGCATTCATGCCGACTGTGAAAAACGAGGTATGGCTGGCAAAACAGTCATACCTCATTTCTATATCTCCGTTTATTCTCACGGAATTTAGTTTACATAAGTCAGTTTAATAGCTTGAGCCATGAGAAATATCTGTTATAATTTGTAACTGTTCAGTAGGTCTGCGCACTTGCTGCGCTGACCGTAAGAAAACATAGGCTGGAAGGCAAAAATCCCATCAGCGAAGCTGATCTGGAATGGATTTTTGCACGTAACTATGAAGGCACTGAATAGTTACTATAATTTTATTATTACGATTACATGTAGAAATTCAACCGCTGGAAAACAGCATTGATTTTTATTACACTTTATGGAAGGAGACAGCCGCCATGGATCATCGTTTTTCCGGATTTCTCCGCAGGCTCTCGATCATCCTTTTCTGGATCGTTCTCTGGCAGACCGCTGCCTCCCTGATCCGGAATCATATTTTCCTTGTGGGGCCTGCCGATACGCTGCGGGCGCTCTGTGAGCAGATCCTCATCCCGGATTTCTGGTCCGCCATCGCGTTTTCTTTCTGGCGGATCAGCATCGGATTCTTTCTGGCGTTTTTTCTGGGACTTTTCACCGGATCTCTGGCGTACCATTTTCCCATCGTGGACGAATTCTTAGAACCGCCGGTGCAGCTCATGAAGACGGTTCCCGTCGCGTCCTTCGTGATCCTGGCGCTGATCTGGACCGGCTCTAAAAACCTCTCCGTCTTTATCTCGTTCCTCGTGGTCTATCCCATGATCCATGTGAACACGAAAGCCGGGCTGATATCTGCGGACCGGGAGCTTTTAGAGATGGCGGAAGTCTTCCACATCCCGTTTATCCGCCGGGCGCTCTATATCTACCGTACAGCACTCTACCCGTACTTAAAAAGCGCCTGCCGCACCGCTCTCGGCATGGGATTTAAGTCCGGGATCGCCGCCGAAGTCATCGGTGTACCGGACGGTTCCATCGGCGAGGGACTGTATCTCGCGAAGATCTATCTGAGCACCGCGGAGCTCTTCGCGTGGACGGTTGTCATCATTCTTGTGAGCAGTCTGTTTGAGAAAGGTTTTCTGTGGATTCTGAAGAAATGTGCCGGAAAGGGGGCTGATGTGAATGAGTCCGATAAATAAAAAAAATGACACTGCTCTCGCGCTCCGCTCCGTCACCAAATCCTACGACGGACAGCCGGTTCTCTCCGATCTCTCCCTGGAATTTTCCGCCGGGACTTTCTACTGTCTGATGGCACCATCCGGAAACGGAAAGACTACAATGTTCCGTCTGATCCTCGGACTTGAAAAGCCGGATTCCGGTGTGATCCTGTTCGGCACACCGACAGAGAATCCCGGCAATAACGATATAAAAGCATCTTCCGGCACGGTATCAAAATCTGATCCTTGCAGGATCCGTGGGATGCGTCCCCTGATCTCCGCAGTTTTTCAGGAAAACCGTCTTCTGGAAGGCTATACCGCCATTGAAAACCTCCGCTTCGCTCTTGGAAAGCGATATTCCAACGAAGCTCTGACCGCATACCTGCTCCGTCTTCTTCCGGAAGATGCCCTGAATAAGCCCGTCTGTGAATTCTCCGGCGGCATGAAGAGGCGTGTCGCGATCCTGCGCGCGATCCTCGCACCGACCGATATCATTCTCATGGATGAGCCGTTTACCGGACTGGACGCCGATACAAGGCAGCTCACGATCGACATGGTCAAAGAGCTCTGCGCCGGAAAGCTCCTGATCGCCGCTACCCATTCGGAGGACGACGCAGAACTTCTGGGGGCGAAGATCATTCACTTATAAGTCAGGAAAAGCGTTCTCCTGTCCGGTCGTCTCATAAACGGATATCCCTCGGGAAAACGCTTTTTATTATTTACGCAAGGTGAAGACAGTAACAGATTTTTCTCTCTATCTTGTCGCAAACCGCTTATCCAGCTTCCTCATATGGAAGAAGTAGACCACAAACATCAGACCTCCCGTAAACAGCCAGGACGCCACATACACGTTCATCAACATATCAAAGGTTGTCACCATCCGGAATATTGTTGTGAGCCAGATCAGACGGAACACCACCGTTCCGAGGATCGTGATCACAGAGGGCTCCAGAGATTTTCCGGTTCCCCGCAGACAGGAGCTTGTAACCTCATATGTCGCGGTCAGTCCCTCTAACGAGCACACACGATCCATCCGGATGATCCCGTACGCCGCCACTGCCGCACTCGTCGTGTAAATGCTGACAAAGAAATCCTTTCCAACGATAAAAATCACGCTGAGGATCTCCGTGAATCCAAATCCGAAAAGCAGACAGAGCCAGAAGATCTTTCTGCACCGCTTCATATTGCCCGCGCCGAAGTTCTGACTTGTAAATGTCACCGCCGCCTGGGCAAAAGCATTGGCAATGTCGTATGTAAAATACTCAAAGTTCAGCGCAAGAGATGAACCCGCGATAGCCGCCTCTCCGAACATGTTGATCCCACTCTGGATAAACACGTTGGAGACAGAGAAGATCGCACCCTGAATCCCCGCCGGAATTCCGATCATAAGGACTCTTTTCAGTTCATTTTTATCAATCCGTATGCGATGGGGCCGGAAGCAGAACTCGTCATCCCTGTTGTACAGATGGGAAAGGATCAGGAATGCGCTGACCATATTGGAAATCAGCGTGGCGATCGCGACTCCCTCAACTCCCATATGGAACCCGATGACAAGCATTAGGTTTAAAATCACATTCAGGACTCCGGAAACAATCAGATAATACATTGGTCTTCTGGTATCCCCGTAGCTTCTCACAATGGCAGCACCAAAGTTGTACGCGACCATAAACGGGATTCCCACAAAGTAGATCCTGATATATAAGAGTGCCTGATCTAACACCGTCTCCGGCGTTCCGGATGCCACAAGGATCCGTCTTGCCACCAGCATTCCGATCACGAGAAGCGCAATTCCGAGAACCGCGCCGAAGGTCAGGATCGTGTGGACCATGCTGTTGATCTTTCCGCGGTTTTTCTGTCCGATCAGGTTCGCAAGCGCCGCGTTCGGTCCCACCGCGAGTCCCACGATCAGGTTTACAAAAATTCCAACGAGCGCCACACAGCTCCCGACCGCCGCCAGCGCCTGGTCCCCGGCGAACCGCCCGACGACCGCCACATCCGCGGAATTAAATAACTGCTGTAAAATACTGCTGAATGCCAGCGGAATTGAAAACAGGATCAGTTTTCCCGCGAGTCCGCCGTTTAACATATCCATTTCTTTTGACTTTTTTCCTGTCTGCTCCACTTTCTGTTGTCCTTTCCGATCTTTTCACTTCTGTATCATTTTGAATATTTTCATATTGTCCGGGTGTATTATATACCATATTTTCTATTTTGTGTAAAAATAATGGAGCTTTACCAGAAGAGATCACTCTCCCGTGCTCTTTATGACCAGAAATTTTCCAAAATAAAACTCCCGCATGATCCAGTTACAGTTGAGAATTTCCCTTCCGCACAAAAACGGATGGACCCATCTCTGATCCATCCGTTTTCCTCTCTTATTATTTTTCGTAAAGATTCGACTTTTCTGAAAGTACATACTGATCATACAATTCTGTTCATGTCTTCTTCACGATCTCAGAACTGCAATGCGCATCAAAATCTGCCTTTGTCTCCCAAAGATCGGAAACGATCACGACATCCGGATCATCCACCGATTTACTGATAAAATAATGGACATTTCCATGCTGTTCCCGGAACTGTTCTACCAGATTCGCATGTTTCAGCTCTCCGATATATTCTTCCCGTTTCCCGTCTTTTATCGTCAGGGCTGCAATATAGTGGGTCACAGATCACTCTTCCTTTCGATTATCATTTCGTTACTGGTGAAGTTCCCGTATTTTAGGAGTTCGCCCAGCACTGGTCCTTGTTTCGATTCCTTTGATTTTCCTGCCTTCAGACATTTTTAGGAATCGCAAAACACATTCTCATTGTCTGTCAGATCGACTTTCCAAGCTCATAAGCCTGTTCCAGTTCCGGCTTTCCGGTGATGTCTCCGACATCCCCATTGCCTCCCGCAAGAACATGCCCGATATTTTTCCATCTCAGATGTTTCATCAGGTGATCATAATAAGTCAGGACATCCTCAAATCCATTTCCTTCTGCCGCCATTAAAAGTGCGCTTGCCCGTCCATGTCCCCGGAGCAGGTTTCCATCGCCTTCCTCAAGTGCAAACAGTCTGTCGATCGCTGTTCTGATCTGTCCGCTCATATTCCAGTAATACAAAGGAGTCGCAAGAATGATCACATCACATTCTTTTACGGCCGGATAGATCTGTGACATATCGTCTTTCTGGACACATGGGCATTCGCGGCTGCTGTGACCGCCAAAACAGCCTTTACAACCATGGATTTCCATGTGATCAAGAAAGAATTCCGTAACCACATTCCCTGCACTCTCTGCGCCTTCCGTAAACTTTCGGACCAGAGCGGAAGTGTTCCCATTTTTTCTGGGACTTCCATTCAGTATTACAATCTTCTTTCCCATACCTGCACTCACCTTTTCTCTCAGATCTTCTCTGCCAGTTCAGCCGCCTGTCTGCATCCGTCTGTTTTTTCGATCTCTCCTGCGTTTAAAACACCCGGGACCAGCACTTCGCCGATCATATTCCACTTCAGCAGAGCAGCCGTACGCTCGATCGGGATCCGGACACCGTCCATGACAGACAGGTCATTTTCCTCACAGCAGGTGATCACGGCACATTCCTTGCCTGCGATCTCTTTCCCTGCCACACAGAAGGAATACATTTTGTCGATAACCCCTTTGATCTGGGCCGGGATCGAATACCAGTAAACCGGTGTGCTGAACACAACTGCATCTGCTTCCAGGATTGCCGGCGCGATCATATTAAAATCATCGTCAAAGGAACAAGCCTTTCCAGTCTTAAAACATGTCTCGCATGCATGACATCCGCCAACCTGTTTCATCGCTGCATCAAAGCGGGTAACGGTATGCCCTTTATCCTCAGCTGCTTTGATAAATGCCTCTGTCATTGCAAAACTGTTGCCGTTTTTTCTTGGGCTTCCTGTGATAACTACGATTTTTTTGCTCATAAAATTTTCCTCCGCTTCTATTGGATCAGCTTTTTTTGTTGCTTATATCGGAATTATATCAAGAATGATTTCAAATACAAGTACGCACATTTAAGTGCAATACTAACATTATAGTTTAATACTTACCTATACGATAGTATTGATCAGATCAGTGACTCCGTGTAAAGTAACTATTTTCTCCTTCGTTTTTTCATCCTGACACTGAGCTTTTATTTAAATCTCTTTTTAAAAACGGGTATACCGATTCTGGTATACCCGCCGCAAAAATTATGTCCGCTCTCTGCTTACTCCCGGATTTCTCCCTTCTTCAGACGGTCAAAGAAATCAAGTGTGAGCTCCCGCATCTTCGGAACCCAGAACATGATGCCGATGACATGAACCAGGATCGCCCACATGTTGCCAAAATCTACCCACGGGAGTGCCGCATCAACACCGATCGTGCCTCCGATGAAACAGCAAACCACAACCAGGATCTGCATGATCCGCTTTGCTGCTTTTCCCAGCAGGCTTTCCGCAAGGATCCCTGCCGATGTTGACATGGACAACGCTGAAGATGCTGCGAAAAGGATCAGGCTGATGGATGCCAGGAGTCTTCCCGGAAGACCGATCGTTCCAAATGCATTGATCGCCAGAACAGAACCAGGATCTCCAGTCTCCCATGTTCCTGTGACAAGAATGACCATTGCGCTGAACGTACAGATGATCATCGTGCACATAAATACCTCGAAAATACCAAACATTCCCTGCTTGACCGGCTCATTTGTGTCCGCCTGGGCATGCAGGATGCTGGCGCTTCCGTTTCCTCCGTCATTCGAGTACACACCTCTGGAACAACCGTTTTTGATCGTTGCCGCCAGCGCAGCCCCTGCAAATCCGCCGGTTGCCGCTGTCCCTGTAAATGCATTTGTAAAGACGGAGATCAGAGCCGGAATCAGATTCTGAATATTCAGAATGATCAGAAGTGTTCCAGCTGCCATATAGATGATCGCCATTGCCGGTACCAGTTTGTCAGTGACCTTTACAAGTGCGCCAAGACCGCCAAGAATAACCAGAACGATGATCACACAGCAAACTACGGTTGTGATCAGGGACGGCACTCCGAATGTATGTACAGAGGAGCTGATCGCTCCGGTGTGAACGCCGCATCCGATCGCCATTCCAAAGCAGCAGGTGATCGCCCAGATCCATCCAAGTGGTTTCCAGATCTTTGCCAGATAAATATTCGCTCCGCCGCGCCACTGTCCGTTTGCATCCTTTTCTCTTGTATACACGCCAAGCAATGCCTCAGAATATTTTAATGCCATCGCGACAAAACCGATCACCCACATCCAGAAAACCGCTCCGGGACCTCCTAACGCGATCGCACTTCCGACACCGATGATGTTGCCGGTTCCGATCGTATTTGCAAGTGTCGCTACCATCGCCGACCAGCTTGAAATTCCTTCTTCACTCTTACTGTGCGCTGCATCACCGAATGTTGCCTTCAGCATGTAGCCAAAATGTTTGATCTGGACAAAATCGCATGCCACGGTGATTACAAGCCCGCCGCCGATCAGCAGGGCAAGGATCGGGAATGTCCACATCCAGTTCGTAAATGCCATGATTGCATTGTAAATTGCCATATGATCTTCCCCCTGTTATTTCAGTAATGACGCAAAGTACATAAAGATACGGTCCTGATCCAATGTTCCCTTGATCGGATCTCTGTGCATCAGCTCCGGATGCCACTGTACCATAATGATCGGCAGCTCCTTATGTATCATTCCTTCTATAATACAGGTTCTCTTGCACTCTATCTCCAGGTTCTCATCATTTTCGATCTTTTCCAGCCATTCTTTTTTCTGCTCCGGGCTAAGCTTTCCCGAAAGCCATACCTGACCGATCTTAAATCCTTTTCCCAGTTTTTTTACAGCCTGATGATGAGCAGAATTGACGATTCCGGTATCACCGTAGATGATCGCGAATGGAGTTCCTGAAATGCAGACCGTATCATGCAGCTTATTCTCGTTCGGAACATATTTATGCATAGTTCCATTCTCCAGATCCTGGATCAATGTTCCCCCAAAATAAACATTAACCAACTGCATTCCTCTGCAGATCGCCAGGATCGGCTTCTTTGCTTTTACCGCAGCGTCGATCATTGCCATCTGCTCATCATCCAGCGTTCTGTCGAGGTTCATGCTGCCCTGATTCTCTTCCCCATAAAGCTCAGGATCAACATCCGGCAGACCTCCCGGAAATATCACTCCGTCGCAGTCTTCAATGTCCTTCGGATCAAGCGTGATGGACAACTCCACGTTCAGATCCTTCATGGCATCCTGAGTTCCTTCATACAAACCGTATTCATCAATACCACGCTCAACATACAACACCTTTTTCTTCACATCTTTACCTCCTGTTTATCTGATTCTGCCTGAGTCCGTATCCCATGACTACGGTCAAAAGATACGAATCTTCGCCAGATCATTGTACTATTTCCATTTTGCTGCTGTGCAAAATCATGTAAAACATTACGTTTTCATCATTGACAGGTAAAAAAACTATAGGTATAATAGAAACATCTCTTAAAGCAATTTCATTTCGCACGAGTGGCTCAGTGGTGGAGTATCGCCTTGCCAAGGCGAGGGTCGCGGGTTCGAATCCCGTCTCGTGCTCTCGTTATGTACCCCGGAATCTTATAACAGGTTCCGGGGTTTTTAGATATAAAAGAAGTAATCTTCCGATATGAAATGCTTATTTGTTCCTGCGAAGCTTCTCAACAAACTCTTTCAATCTCTTACATCCCTCAACGACATTCTCATAGCTATTCGCGAAGGACATCCGGACATAATGATCACCTTCCGTCCCGAATACATCGCCCGGAACAAGGGCAACTTTTGCGTTCTCAAGGAGCAGCGGTGCGAATTCCTGCCCGGTCATGCCGAGTTTTTCAATGTTGATGAAGATATAGAATGCACCTTTCGGACAGCGGCAGCTTAAGCCGTCGATCTCATTGATGGCTTTGACTGCGTAGTCGCGGCGTCTCTGATACTCTTTGACCATGTCGGTGACTTCGTTTTTCTCTTCTTTGAGGGCAACGACGCCTGCTTTCTGTACGAAGGAAGTTGCGCATGTGACCACATGCTGATGAAGCTTGTTGACGGTCTTAACAATCTCCTCATTGCATGCAGCATATCCGAGTCTCCATCCGGTCATGGAATACGCCTTTGAGAAGCCATTCAATGTGATGGTACGCTCTTTCATTCCCGGAAGGGAAGCGATGCTGATGTGCTTTGCATCATCATATAGCAGTCTCTCGTAAACCTCATCGGAGATGACCATGATGTCGTTCTTCACTGCGATTTCCGCCAGTTCCTTTAAGACATTCTCAGCGAGAACACCTCCGGTCGGGTTGCTCGGTGTGATGAGGACCATGGCTTTTGTTCTCGGAGTTACCTTTGCGCGGATCTCATCGAGATCGATCTGGTAATCATTCTCTTCCTTTAATGTATAGGTGATCGGTGTTGCGCCGAGAAGCTTCGGTACATTTAAGTAGTTTAACCAGCCTGGATTCGGAACGAGAATTTCATCGCCCTCATCGAGAATCGCTGTCATTACATCGAAGACAGCCTCGGAAAGACCAACGCTGACGATGATCTCGGACGGCTTGTAGTCGACATTATTCTGAGTCTTTAATTTCCAAGCGATCGCCTCGCGGAGCTCCATGGTACCGAAGTTGGAGGTGTAGAAAACGTCACCTTTCTCGATATCGGCGATGCAGGCTTTTTTGATATATTCCGGTGTGTCAAAATCCGGACGACCAAGTTCAAAGTGGATCACGGTCTCACCGGCACGCTCCATTGCAAGCGCTTTTTCGTTTACTTTTCTAATTCCGGACGGAGCGAGCTCGTCCATTCTTTTTGCAAATAATTTATCCATCACTAAAGTTCCTTTCTGCTTTACGCTTCCCAGTCCAGAAGGAGCGACCTGATATTGGCTGTTTCAATCCGTATTGCCCCGCTGTTTTCACACGCAGCGGGACAATACATGTTTTCTGATTAATATGCGGTCGTCATAGCGCCGTCTAAGAGGATCGTCTGGCCAGATACATATGTGTTTGCCTCAGAGCAGAGCCATGTTGCGAGACGACCGTACTCGTCGATAGTGCCGTAGCGCGCCATCGGGAATTTCTTAAGGTCCTCTTTTTCATAGTCGGATACGCTGATTCCAGCTTTGTCCGCGCGCATCTTATTTAAGCTCTCGATTCTTGCCGTGCCGATACGACCAGGTCCGATGACATTGATCAGGATGTTGTCCTTGCCGACTTCTCTTGCAAGTGTCTTGCTCATGCCGACAACGCCCATTCTCATGGTGTTGGAAAGGATCAGGTTGTCGAGGCAGTCCTTAACAGAAGAGGATGTAGAGTTTACGATACGGCCACCGCCGAGACGTTTCATGGACGGGAGTACCGCACGGATGGTTCTTACATAGGAAAGGAGACACATATTGAAAGCGCCTGTCCATGCTGCGTCATCAAAGTTCTCGAACGGTCCCGGCTTCGGACCCGGGCACATATTTACTAAAGCGTAGATGTCGCCGAGAGTATCGACCGTATGTTTTACAAGTGCGTCAATGTCTTCCGGTTTATTCACATCGCAGAGGAATGTTTCCGGTCTATTTCCGGTCTCTTTCTCGATCTCAGCCTGCGCCTCGAGGAGCTGATCCTTAAACGGTTCAGCGGTGCAGATCATAACCTTTGCGCCCTCACGCGCCATCTCTGTTGCGATTCCTTTTCCAAGTCCTGCTGCAGATGCCATGCAAAGAACAACTTTATCTTTTAAACCTAAATCCATGATAGATACCTCCAATTTAAATGTTTTGAAACTGGTAACTGTTTATCTCTTCACAGCTATCCGGGATCAAATTATTGTTTTAATTATTTGAATTGTTTGATTAAAATACAGTAATTGAATAAGTTCTATTTCTCCGGATGCTTTTTCAAGTCAACGACCGGGTTCACAAGCGGTGCCATCTCAAATCCGTCCGGTCCCTGGATGCGGCATTCCGCTATGTCGCCGTCCTGAATGTGGAATGCTCTCGGTGTTCCGGTGGAAAGGATGTCTCCTGCGTACCAGCCCTGAATACTGCTGTGCAGGGACACGAGGCGTGCCGGGCGGTGTGTCATATTCGCAACTACGTTTTCCGCGTGAACCTCGCCATTGTGGATACTCTGTACATTTAATTTCAGCACATCCGGAACCTCATCCGGTGTTACGAGCTGCGGTCCAAAGGAGAAGAAGGTCGGGAAGTTCTTGACGATGCAGAGGTATCTCGGATTTCCTGTCACATAATCATTTCCCTTTAAGATGGACTCCTCTGTCATGTCGAGGATCGTTGTGTATCCGACGATGGCATCCTGCCAGTTCTCCTCGGAAACGTCTCTGCAATCCTTTCCCATGATGATTCCAAGCTCTGCCTCAGCGGTCGTCTTCTGCGCTTCTTTTAACTTCGGAAGCAGGATCTCGTCCCCAGGTCCGATCAGGGTATCTGCCATCTTGAAGAAGCTTCCCGGGAATCCCTTCGGCGCTGCGGATCCGATGTCTCCCGCATGATCCACATAGTTAAGACCGATTCCAAAGATACGTTTCGGGTTGCGGTAAAGCGGACCATATACAACATCTGCGTTCGGGACAAGACCTGCAATGTTCTCAAGCTCTTCCTTTCCGCCCTCGTTATACCATTTTGTTAAGCCCGGGATCTGCTGTTTCTGGATCAGGCTCATCATGTCTTCCGCCCATGCAGTTCCCTTTGCGGCGTTCAGCGCCTTGATCGGAAGAATACCGCGATTTAATACGATACCGGCTTTTTCTGTTCCGTTTACCTTGATAGTTGCTAATCTCATGCTGAATCCTCCTTATACTGTGACTTCTTTGTGGTTCCCGCTTCATGCGGAGCTTCTGTTCTGACGCATCCGACCTCTGTGCGGTAACTCTTTATGTACCTTGCTTGTTTCTGACATTACTGTAACATCTATGAGAAAAGATTTCCAACTCGCTTTCAGATATGGATGTATAAGCAAATGCTTATAGGGGATAAACGAAAAGCGCCCGGAACAGAATTCTGTTCCAGACGCTTTTCGCCTGATACTATATATTTTGACAGATACGCAGTCGGTATCCATCCACGTTATTTCTTCGCAAGCATTAGATATTTAATAAAGTCATCCACCGTCGGTCCAACGCCGGGATAGCGCTTCATTGTCAGCAGAATTGCCCTCTTCGCCAGAGGATCCCCGAGCTTATAATAACACAGCTTTTCGGTATTCTCCGTGTATTTTAAAAGCCCATCCCGGAAGAAAATAATACCGGTCTGTCCACTTCTCGCCACGTTATAGGCTGTCTGAAGCTGATCGAAGGACATCACGACGTTTGGCTCAAATCCCGAATGCGCACAGATATCCATACTCCTGCGATAGGCATCGTGATGTTTTTTGAGCATCAAAAACGGTTCCTTCGCGACAAGGGAAAGATCAACAGCCGGTACCGAATCATCCAGAAAACTTCTGTTTAAGATCGCCTCTCTCGAGATCTGATATTGTTTCATTCTGTCATTGACCTCAAAGGAGGCCGGAACAGCCATTACCATATACTCATATCCCAGTGTCACACTCTCAAACATTTCCGGATCCAGCACCTCGACATCGATCGTGATATTGAACTGTCCGGAACGGAGACCTGCGTCCATGCCGGAGGCATCCGTCTCCGTCACATTGATCCTGCATTTCGGATTGAGCCGGTAGTAGCCACGGATGATATCCGGGAGAAGATAGGCGCAGAAATATCCGGAAGTTCCAATATTGATGATTCCCGTCCGGATTCCGGCAAGATCCGCAAAGTGCTGTTCGACCTCGTTCCTCAGCTCATAGATCTTTCTCGCCTGCTCAAGGTAATACTGCCCTGCCGGTGTCAATGCCACCGGCGTGACGGCACGGTCAAAAAGCAGGATCCCGTAAAGATCCTTTTCCAGCTTTTTGATTGCGCCGCTGAGCGCCGGCTGGGACACATAAAGCCTCTGGGCTGCCTTCGAAAAGCTACCCTCTTTGGCGATCTCCATCACATATTCATATTCGCGCCTGCTGAACATGTCGCATTCACCCCTTGTTTCTATCTGGTGGTTTCCTGTATCTGCCAGTGCCATTGCCAATGCGCACAAAGATTTCCCTAGTTCCCATCTCCCGGAAATCCTGCAATATTTCCAATGGCTTCCGTCGGCGCAGCCGCGGTTGTTTCCTCACCCGGGCCCTTTGGCGCGGCCGCCGTCGTTGCTTCTGTCACCAGTGCAGCCGTCGTCGCTGCCTCAGTCGCTGCCGCTGTCGTCGATGCAGCCGTTGTCTCACTGTGTGTGCCCTTTGTCTCAGATCCACCGGTGGACGCCGCTGTTGTCGATGCGCCGGAAGAACCGGCTGCGGTTGTCGCGGCAGCAGAGCTCTCCGGCGCGACGCTCTCTCCCGGAACGTATCCGTCCGGCATTCCGTCTACAGCTGCCGCGGACGTGGACTCAACGGCCGTCGTCTCATCCGGTGAAACCTTCACGGTTCCCGTATTTCTGCGGATCACAGCTGCGTGTCCCTTGTAGGTCTTCGCGTGATCTTCTGTCTTCTCGACAACAGTTCCGTTCTTTGAAACGATCTTATAGGTAACCCAGCGGCTGCCGTTCGTCGCCGCCTTCTGTGTCACCTCAGTACCCGGATCCAGTGTCGGATCCTCCACATAAGTCGGCTCCGGCGGCGGAAGCTCATCCGTCTTCTCAGACTCCAGACTCCAGGTGATTCCATCTTCCAGAACCGGTACTCCGTAGAAGGAGACTGTCATCTTCCGGTTGCTGTAGTTCGCGCGGATACCGATCGCCGCCTTTGATGTATTGATAAACCGGAAATCCGGAATATCCCAGCTGATCGCCGCATCCTGTCCCGGAGTTACGTAGTTCGGCTCAAAGGTATGGGATCTTCGGAATGTGATCTGCATTCCGGACTGGAATGCCACACGGTACATCGTCGAAGATACCTGGCATACACCACCGCCCGGTTCCTGTACGACCTCGCCTCCACTGTAAGCAGCCGCTTCCTGATATCCCTTTTCCGCCGTGCGCTGTCCCACGACCTTATTAAAGGAAAATTCCTCACCCGGCTGCACGATGGTTCCGTTGATAGCCCTGGCCGCGAGCTTTACGTTCGTATTTCTCTTCTCGTTGGCGGTAGTCTCCGTCGTAAACGTGGAAAGAGTCTTATACTGCTCCTTCGCGTTCGCTGCAGAAAGCTCCGGCTGGCTCTCATTGACCTCAGCCTGGATCACGGCGTCATAGTTTCCGCTTGTCGCAGCCTCCACGAGGTCCTTTATAAGCTTCTCCTGGTTCACCGCCTTGCCCGGAGCTCCGTCCGCAAACAGGAACTTATCCGTCGCAGCGTCATACTCTGAGATAGAGCCGTTCTTTGCCTTCACATCCCACTTCGCCGCCGCGTCCGCCGCTGCCTCTGCCGCAGCGGACTGCAGATCCTCGGAGTCTTCAACCGCGAAGGTGTACTCTCCCTCTGCCTTTCCCGTGCAGATTCCATCTAAAAACGCGTCAAGATCAGTGTCGATCAGGTTCTCCGCGTCGATACTCTCCCCGTTGTAGGTGATCGTCACCTTCCACGGATATTCTTTTTCAATAGCGGCCTTCGCCTCACTTCTCGTCATTCCCTTTAAGGAAATTCCATTTACACTGATATCGGAGGCCTGGAATGTGGATTCCTCGATGGCACTGGCCTCCGTCTCTTTTCCGTGGCTCTTTCCGCCGGAAAAGATCCGGATCACGCCCGCGATCAGCACGACGCAGATCACCGCACTGCCGATCATGATCCGCCGTCTCATAATGCGCTTTCTCTTCCTGCGCTGTGCCCGGATCCACGCCGGGGAATGCTGGCGGTACTCGTCCCGATGTTCTCTCTGTCTGTTTGTGTTTCTCTTTTCCATATTTCTTCAACTTTCCGGAAAATTAGAATCGTTTTCCATGCTTATGTCAACATAGTTACAGGGTCCGCATCAAATGACGCTGAACCCTGATGTATACAATGTTCGTCGTACACTGCTGTACGCTTCTCAGATACTCACTCATTATATCGGTCTGCCAAACCATTGTCAAGAATCCAGGAGGTCTATTTGTATCTCATATCAGCCTAAAAATCCCAGATGCTCCAGCAGGATCTTAACTCCCATGAGTATCAGGATCACGCCGCCGGCCAGCTCCGCCCTCGACTTATATTTCATCCCAAATACATTACCGGCCTTTACCCCGATTGCCGACAAAACAAAGGTCGTACAGCCGATAAAGGTCACCGCCCAGACGATATTTACATGGAGAAATGCGAAGGTGACTCCCACGGCGAGGGCATCGATACTCGTCGCAACCGCCAGCGCCAGCATGGTTTTCACATCAAAGCTCGCGCTGACCTCTTCCTCTTCATCCTCTCTGGATTCTTTGATCATGCTTGATCCAATGATCCCGAGAAGCACAAAGGCGATCCAGTGGTCGATCTGTGTGATCATGGACTCAAACTGGCTTCCGAGAAGGTAGCCGATCGTCGGCATCAGAGCCTGGAATCCGCCAAAATATGCACCGCAGATCAGCGCGTGCTTCGGTTCCATCTTTTTTACCGACAAGCCCTTACAGACAGACACCGCGAAGGCGTCCATCGACAGCCCTACTGCCAGAATAAACAATTCCAGAAGTCCCATAGATCATTTCCTCCAAATTTTATTTCTTGTTGATTTTCCCACCAGTGAGAGGCTCGCAAATGCATAAAAAAAGAGACCCTCTCTGTCTTTTCCCGACAGATAAGTCTCATCATTTAAAGTAAAACCAGGATCATTTCCAGTATGTTGGCCTTACTGCGCCAGCGGCGCCGACTACTCCCTTATTCTGGTAGTTATTCGATTCGTGATCCTAAAGAAGAATGCGGATGAAGGGATTTGAACCCCCACGGTTGCCCGCCAGCTCCTAAGGCTGGTGCGTCTGCCAGTTCCGCCACATCCGCATGATCTCCGATAGAATCTCATTATAGCGTGTTTAAAAAGAATTGTCAATTACGCTTTTGTTTTATTTTCCGCACAGGATTCCCACAGAGTTACAGTACACGGGCACTGTAACAGGATTTTGCCGATGCTTCGCATTCCGAACCGGCAAAATCCGCGGTCATAACGGTATCATACGGAATTTTCAGTTCAGAAAATTCCTACCCATGAAAAGTAACTTTCCACCGACTGACGCCCTAAAATATCCTTATCTACCGCGGCATTTTCTTCTCTTCCTCATCGTAGTCATCCAGGAAATTATACGTCCAGTCTCCCTTGTGATAGCCGATGACCGTTTTTAAATTAATATTGTGGACACTGTTGAAAATGTTCATGTCGATGGTATCGCAGCGCTTCCTGAGCTCCGCGATCAGCTCCTTCATCTCGTCGCGCTTCGATCCCTTTTCGCCGCCGCATGTCGCGCAGCGCTCGGTGAAGCGGCAGGCGCACTGAATAAAGTGAAGGTTGTTGTAATCCCTCCAGGCCTTGATGTCCGCCTCGCGGACCATGTACATCGGGCGGATCAGCTCCATGCCCTCGAAGTTCTTGCTGTGGAGCTTCGGCATCATCGTCTCGACTTTTCCGCTGTACAGCATGCCCATGAGCGTCGTCTCGATCACGTCATCGAAATGATGCCCCAATGCGATCTTATTGCAGCCAAGCTCCTTCGCGTGGGAGTAAAGGTAACCGCGGCGCATTCTCGCACAGAGATAGCACGGACTCTTATCCACGTCAGCGACAATATTGAAGATATCGCTCTCAAACACATTGATCGGGATGCCGAGAAGCTTCGCGTTGTTTAAGATGATATTCCAGTTGTCCTCGTTGTAGCCCGGATTCATCACAAGGAATACGAGGTCGAATTTTACCTTGCCGTGAAGCTGCAGCTCCTGTAAAAGCTTCGCCATCAGCATCGAGTCTTTTCCGCCGGAAATGCAGACCGCGATCTTATCGCCTTCCTTAATTAACTCGTAGTCATGGACTCCCTTTGTGAACCGTCTCCAGATGGACTTGCGGTATTTCGTGATGATGCTGCGCTCGATGGCTTTCGTCCGCTCCGTGACCTCTTCCTCGTTCATGACCATCATGGATAAGGACAGGCGCAGGAAGGAACGGTATCCGCCCTCCACGCTTCCGGCATCAAAGCCCGCATCGCTCATAAGCTCTGCAACGTAAAGACTCTTATTTCCGGTGTGACAGAGTACCCATACCGGCTTGTCCTTCGGGATCGCCGCGAGAAGCTTTCCCACATTCACGCCCTCTTCCCAGGCTTTTCCATCGCCGATGGTGCCGGATTCCAGATCCGCCTCTTCCGGATTCTCCAGATATTCCACCAGCTTGTCCTCCGGGATATTTAAGGCGGCGTCCATGGACCCCTTTTTGTATTCCTCCGCCGGACGGATGTCAATGATCGTCCGGTCAAAGGTTCTTCCATTGATCAGCTCTGCGGCTGTAATCGTTTTAATCATTCTTTTTCTATTCTCCGTTTACGGCCGTCTCCGGGTGCCGGGGTGCCGTCACTGTTTCTATAGGAAGAAAATCCCTGTATTTTCAAGGAGTTTCCGATTTTATACAACGGTTGACATGATAACATAAGGAAAAAAAGCTGTCAATCTGTATCTTTGCAGTTCTTTATTTTCCCATGATGTCCTGCAGCATATAGACTCTATTGAACGGGAATGAGAAGTAATATCCGTCCGCAAAATCTTCCACCATCTTCATGACTTCCTTCGCGAGCTGGATTCCCGCTGCCTCGCCTTCCTTGCGGTTCGCTTTCTCCGGGTATCTGGCAACGATCTCGTCCGTCACGTTGACGCCTGCGATCTCATTTTTCATGAACATGGCATTTTTTCTGCTGATCAGCGGCATGATCCCGCAGAGGATTGTCGCGCCCGTCTCCTCCTTGATCCGGCGCAGTCTCGCCGCGTCCTCCTTCGTGAATACCGGCTGGGTCAGGAAGAACTCCGCGCCCTCTTCCATCTTTTTCTTCACACGTCCAATCTCCACATCCAAGTTCTTTCTTCCCTGGTTGATGGCACCGCCGTAGCAGAGCGGGTTCTTCGCGAAGACATCCTCGTTCATCTCCTTTGCGATCTTCATGAGACCGGTGGAGTCGGAGTTGAACACCGCCTTTACGGTCTGTCTCGCTGTGGACAGGATCGGATCTCCTGTAATAATTAAGAAGTTATGGATGTCATTGATGGCCGCTCCCAAAAACAGGGACCGCATAGCGATGGCATTCCGGTCACGGCAGCAGATATGCGGCATCACATTAAGGCCTGTAGCCTGACGGACCTTGCTCGCCATGAGGACGGAATCGACTCTTGTCCGCCCGGACGGGGAATCCGGGAATGTGAGGACATCCACGCCCGCATTCTTTAAAAGATGGGCCGACTCCAAAAGCTTCTCATCATCCGCATCAAAGGGCGGGGCAAGTTCTACCGCGATGAGCTTTTTCTGTTTCCTCTCTCCGTTTTCATCGTAAAGGAATCCATGTCTCTGGACATGTCCCGTCTGCTCCCCATTATCCGTCTCTGTATCCAGGACAATCTTGTTTAAGATTCCGTCCCATAAAGACATTTCTCCGATAAATTCCGGGGTCGTTCCACAACATCCGCCGAGAATATCTGCGCCGAGCGCCTGAAGTTCCTTCATCTTCTCCGCAAAGTATGCCGGTGTGTTGCCAAACTGGAGCTTATTTCTTGTCAGTGTCGGATATCCCGCATTCGGGATCGCAAGCAGGAACTTATCCCCAGGACGTCCTGCCTTTTCCAGGATCTGGCGCATATGGGCTGGACCTACGCCGCAGTTTAAGCCCACCGCATCGATCTCCGGAACAGCCGCCGCATCCGCTAACAGGCGCTTCGCGCTGAGTCCCGCCGCGCTGTAGCCGAACTGGTTTACAGAGAAGGAGACCATGATAAACATCTCATATTCCGCGCAGATCTTTTTGATCGCCGGGAGAATTCCGTCGAGGTCCGCGAATGTCTCAAAATCCAGAACTGTGACACCGCGCTCCGCAAAGGTCTTCGCAATCTGATAATACTCGTCCGCCGCTGCCGCCGCGTCCTCCGCTCCATTCACCGGAATCGGGCCGATATCTCCCGCAATCCAGGCATCTCTCCCGTTTACCGCGTCTCTCGCGATCTCAACCGCCGCCTGAATGTTTTTCTCAACTTCCGCAAAATCCTCCTGCAGTGTTTCTTTGTTTGACGCAAACGTATTTGTCCTGATAAATTTCGCTCCGGCATTCAGGTATTCCTCGTGGATCTTCTTTACTTTCTCCGTCGCAGTAATATTTGCCAGCTCCGGGATATCCTGAGTCTGGTATTTTGCGGCAAAATAGATTCCGAAGGCGCCGTCGGTGATGAGGTTGGTGGTTTTCAGATATTCGCGTAAATTCATGTTCGTCCTCCTGTGGGGTATCAGCTTTTATGGGGTAGTCTGACATTCTGACACAATTATTATATAGAAAAACCGGACCTCTGAAATTCAGAGATCCGGCAATTCATAAGAAGAGCGGGTGATGGGAATCGAACCCACGTATCCAGCTTGGAAGGCTGGTGTTCTACCATTGAACTACACCCGCGTATAAGTAATGAGAGGCAACTTTGCCATTACCTCTAGTGCCCAAAGCTGGAATCGAACCAGCGACACGAGGATTTTCAGTCCTCTGCTCTACCAACTGAGCTATCTGGGCGCATAAATTTGGAAGCACAGAGGAAAGGTAATAAATTTACGAAGAAAATTCCGTTGAGAGCTTGCTCACATAAGGAATTTTATTTGGAAATTTATTCGTTGATTTGTATTTACAAATCAACGTACATCTCGGGGACGCAGTTCCCGAGATGGGCTTTCCGCAGCTCGCCAAGAACTGCTCATTCCAATCTGGGACTTTTCATTCCCTAACTCCCTGGATCAATAATGGGCGGAGGTGGATTCGAACCACCGAAGCAAGTTGCAGCAGATTTACAGTCTGTCCCCTTTGGCCACTCGGGAATCCGCCCATATCATTCTGACAATTCAAAATGATACCATACATTAATTCAAAAATCAAGCAGTTTTTTCATCATCCTGCCCAGAACTCCGCGCGATAAAGATCATCGCTCCATTTCCCGGAAGCTCCACTTCCATCACACCATCCACCACCGGGTATTTCAGGCTTCCTACATTGTAGCGCTTCGCGTCCGTGAGCATCACACGGACCATGGCATCTGCGGTCACCTCCGCTTCCCATACCGGGATCCGGACTCTCTGTGCATAGTCCTCGCTGTTCACCACGACGACTCCCTGCTCGTCTGCGTCGAACCTTCCGTAAGCGATCATGCCGTTCTCCGCCAACAGTGACTTAAACGCGCCCCGCCTGAACGCAGGAGTCCTGTTCCGAATCCCCGTCAGATACCGGTGGAATTCCGTGAGCTCCAGATCTTCCTTTCCCCACGGGAACGTTCTCCGGTTGTCCGGATCTGTCCAGCCGCAGACACCGGCCTCATCCCCGTAATAGATCGTCGGAGCCCCCGGCCATGTCATCTGGATCAGGGCGCCGGAGCGGAATGTTCCGTAATTGATGCCTTTTTCTGCGTTCTCAGCGTCCTCCGGCTTATAAAGCCGTCCCACCATGCGGTTCGTTCTCGTAAGGAATCTCGAGTGATCGTGGTTCGAAAGCTCATTCATCGCCGCGTATAGCGATCCCGTCTGCATCCGGCTCATATTGGAAAGCATGGAGCACATAAACGCCTGGCTGTTGTGGAGCAGGTGCTCATCCTTCCGCTCGCTGTGCTTCTCAAGGCCTGTGAGGAACCAGGAGATCGGCTCCATGAACGCATCGTAATTCATCACCGTGTCCCACTGATCCCCGGAAAGCCAGTCTGAAGCGTCCCCATAATGTTCCGCCAGGATCAGCGCGTCCGGGTTCACCTCCTTCACCGTCTTCCGGAAATCTCTCCAGAACCGGTGGTTCATCTCCGGTGAATGCCCGAGATCCGCCGCCACGTCAAGTCTCCAGCCATCGATGGAGTATGGCGGGGAGAGCCAGCGTTTCGCGATGTCCAGCACATACTGGTACAGCTTCTTGGATCCCTCGTAATTTAACTTCGGCAGCGTATTATGTCCCCACCAGCCTTCGTAGGAATCATTGTCCGGCCATCCGTCCTGATCTCCGAACAGGAAGAAATCCCGGTACGGACTGTCCGCTGTCAGGTAAGCCCCCGGCTCATACCCGCCGTCCTTCTCATAGATCTTCTCCCGGTCCATCCATTTATTGAAGGAACCGCAGTGGTTGAACACGCCGTCCAGGATAATCCGCATCCCCCTCTTATGGACCTCCTGCACAAAGCGGACAAAAAACTCATCGCTGGCCTCCAGATTTTCCCGGTCAGAGGTGCGCACGGAATACCGCTTCGCATTCCCGTTGTCTGACGCGTCTCCCGTCACAAGCCCGCCCTCATCCTTTACGATCACGCCGTAATGCGGATCGATATGCTCGTAATCCTGACAGTCGTACTTATGGTTCGACGGAGACACGAACACCGGACTCAGATAGAGGACCTCCACCTTCAGACTCTGAAGATAGTCTAACTTATCCCAGATCCCCTGAATATCACCGCCGTAAAACCGATCCACATCGAGAACCGAAAGCCGCTCATCCCATTTTTCCACCTTCGTCACCGGGAATCCGATGTAGACATACTCGTCCCCCAGAACATCGTTCGTCGGATCGCCGTTGTTAAACCGGTCCACGAAGATCTGGTACATCAGGGCACCCTTCGCCCATTCCGGTACATGGAATCCCGGTGTGATCACGAAAGGCGCATCCATGCCGCCGGCCTCCAGAACGCCGAGACGATTGTAATGGCAGACCTCGCTCCCCTTTACCGCTTCAAAATCATATCGCAGCGGGGTCTCCCCCACTAAAATCTCTGTCTCATAGAAATCAAATCTTCCGATGGATTCCTTTTTCTTAAGCTCCAGCCGCCTGCCCTCTTCCCGGCTTACGGCATCCCGGACCACCGCATACACATGATCCACATCCCCGGCTCCGGTCCGGAACCTGATCGTTACCTGCTCCCCGCACTCCGGTTCTTCCGGAATGCGGTACTCTTTTGTCCCATCACTGAAAAGTGCCGCCTTCAACATATTTTGAATGGCCTCCCTTACTGATCTGAAACGGCTGCCCGGTCAGCACGCAGCCGTATGACTGATATCTGTTTTCATTTACTTCACTCACAAGTGTTATTATACAGGATTGCACACCTGTTTGCACGTTTTTTTCTGAAAATAGATAGACCCGAAAATAGAAAGACCTGAAACCAGCCGCTCTGAACTGCGGCAAAAATTCCAGGTCTTTTGTCTAAAAATGGACAGAAAGAAAGCCAGCGGGGGGAACCACTGGCCTTCTTCCGGAAAAGGTATTATGTCTCTTATGGGGTATAGCAAAAACTATATAATGTATTGGGGGGTTACGTGTAGTAATATAGCATAGGAATCCGGATAAGTGTGCACAAACATTTAAAAACATGAAAAATTTTTTTGTTCATTCTGCCACTGGCCCATTTTTCTTTATGCATTTTTATCATTTCAAGCAAAAAATCGACGTTTGGCTGTATTTCTCTTGCACAAACGTCGATTTATTTAAGTTTCTAAAGTTTTACTCAAAATGACCCGTCAAAGCATTTCTAAGTCTTTCTTTTTCTGCTGCCCAGGGAACCACCGACGCAGAAATTTATTCTGTTGCTGCAGACTTTTCCTCAGCACCTGTAAATAAACGGTCAAACTCCGCCTGACCGATCTTCTCTTTCTCGATCAGCAGCGCAGAACACTTATGGAGAATATCCTCATGCTCCAGAATGATCTGTTTCGCCTTCGCATAGCACTCGTCGATGATCCGCTTTACCTCGCTGTCGATATCGGAGGCAACACGCTCGCCGTAGGATCTCGTATGCGCAAGATCTCTTCCGATGAACACCTCGTCATCATCACTGCCATAGTTGATCATTCCAAGCTTCTCAGACATACCGTACTGGGTCACCATCGCCCGGGCGATCGCGGATGCCTGCTTGATGTCCTGGGAGGCACCGGTGGTCACATCGCCGAAGATGATCTCCTCAGCGATCCGTCCGCCAAGGGAAACCATGATGGTCTCTAACATCTTACTCTTCGTGTTGAACATCTCATCCTTCTCCGGAAGCGGCATCGTGTATCCAGCCGCGCCCATGCCGGTCGGGATGATGGAGATCGTGTGGACCGGACCAACATCCGGGAGTTCATGGAACAGGATCGCGTGGCCCGTCTCATGGTAAGCCGTGATCTTCTTCTCCTTCTCGGAGATCACCTTGCTCTTCTTCTCCGCACCGATTCCGACCTTCACGAATGCCTGATCGATATCAGCCTGGAGAATATAGCGGCGGGACTGCTTTGCAGCGAGAATTGCCGCCTCATTTAAGAGGTTTTCCAGATCCGCACCGGTAAATCCGGCTGTGGTCTGTGCCACTCTTGTCAAATCTACATCGTCGCCCAGCGGCTTTTCTTTGGAGTGGACCTTTAAGATCTCCTCGCGTCCGCGGATATCCGGTTTTCCGACTCCGACCTTCCGGTCAAAACGGCCCGGTCTCAAGATCGCCGGATCCAGGATATCTACACGGTTTGTTGCCGCCATAACGATAATTCCCTCATTGACGCCGAAACCGTCCATCTCAACGAGGAGCTGGTTTAAGGTCTGCTCGCGCTCGTCATGTCCGCCGCCCATACCGGTACCGCGGCGTCTCGCAACGGCATCGATCTCATCAATAAAGACGATACACGGCGCGTTCTTCTTTGCGTCCTCGAAAAGGTCACGGACACGGGATGCGCCGACACCGACGAACATCTCTACGAAGTCCGATCCGGAAATGGAGAAGAACGGGACACCGGCCTCACCGGCAACCGCCTTCGCGAGAAGTGTCTTACCGGTTCCCGGAGGGCCCACAAGGATCACTCCCTTCGGGATCCTCGCGCCCACATCCGTATATTTCTTCGGATTCTTCAAGAAATCAACGATCTCTTCGAGTTCTTCCTTCTCCTCCTCAAGACCTGCGACCTTTGAGAAGTTCACGGAATTTGTCCGGCTCATCTTCGCGCGGCTCTTTCCAAAATTCATCATCTTGGAGTTTCCGCCGCCGCCACCGCCGAGTCTCGCGTTCATGAACATAAACATGAACATGATGACCACAGCGCTCAATGCTACCGGGATGATAACGGACATCAGGTAATTCTCCTGTGGAACATTCTCGACAATATAGTCGATAGAGTTTTCCCGGAGAAGTTTTTCTGCTTCTTTTACATCGGACACTGCGACAACTGCCCGGTCTCCGCTTTTCAGCAATATATCCAGGATTCCGGTCGGCGGCTGCTGGTTCTGATTGATGTCTACGGATTCGATGGTCTTATTCTCCACGGCCACCATGAATTCCTGGTGGGTCATCTCCTGGCTGAATAAGCTCCCCTGGCTCGTCAAGCTTGACGCGAATGTGATAAGCGCGATCACAAGCAGGACGAGACCGATTCCGCGGAACTGCTGGTTCTGTTTCAACTTGGGGTGCCTCCTTACTGCTGCTCCACAACGCCGATGAACGGAAGGTTGCGGTATTTCTGGTCATAATCGAGGCCATAGCCTACAACGAACTCATCCGGGATCGTAAAGCAGGTGTAATCAACTTTTACCTGTTTCTTTACGCGGCGCTCCGGCTTGTCAAGCAGAGTGCATAAGTGGATGGAGTTCGGATTTCTCTTGTGTAAAATATCGATAAGGTACGCAAGTGTGCGTCCGGAATCGATAATATCCTCCACGATCAGGACATTCTTTCCCTCAAGCGGCTGGTCCAGATCTTTGATGATCTTTACAACGCCGGAGGACTCTGTGCCGCTGCCGTAGCTGGACACGGACATAAAGTCCAGTGTAACCGGGACAGTCAGGCGCTTTGCAAGCTCACAGGTAAAGAATACACCGCCCTTTAAGATACAGATCAGATGAACCGCTTTTCCCTCATAGTCCTTGTTGATCTGCTCCGCGATCTCTTTGATCCGCCTGTCAACTTCTTCTTCATTTAATAATACACGAATTTTATCAGCCATGGTCTTCTCCTTTGCAATTCCAGATGCCTGCCTGTCTGCTGCCTTCCGGCTCTCCCCCACCAGGCAGGATCACCTCCGCCTCCAGGATGTGCTCAGTCTCATCTGTTATTTTATAATAATCACTGATTCGGTATCCGACTACCCATAATACATGGTCTCCATCTGCAAGGACCGGGATCCGGTCCCGCTCGTTTTCCGGGATCTTTTCATCGATCATATACCGGCGGAGCTTCTTTTTTCCACCCCCGGAAAGTGTGAGATAATCCCCATTTTTCCTGTATCTTATGGATAATCCAACGTTTATTTTATCATAGTCAAACCATTTCGTATACTGGTTTTTCGGAATTTCCAGCTCTTTTTCCCGGTGGACGGCATGGAGGCGGATGTGTGTTCCGCCCAGGTCCAGAATCTCATCCATATCTGTTTCCAGATTGATTTTATTTTCAAAAACTGGTTTTCTCTCCTGCTTCTGATCTGACTCAGACATTTGCGATGGATTTTTGTTCTGTACGATCCCTAATGTCTCATATCCACGCACCGCTTTGAGACCATATGGCAGGTCTACAGTATGCCCACCACCCGGACCGGAGAGATCCATTACGGAGCGGATATGGCGTTCCGTGATATCCTTCGCTTTCCCTGCGGCGTTTAGGATCATGCGGCGGACGATGTAGGTTTTCAGGATCTCGGGCTGTGGATCGAAAATGTCTGTGTTTATTTTTGTACACATTTTCATCTCATTTTCTGCCACTTTCGAGCTCTGACCTGTCCCAGGCTCTTTTCCATCTGCTTCCCCCGCATTTTTGGAATTTGGCTGTTTCCCCTCTTCTCTTCTTTTTGAACAGCTTTCTTCCAGAATTCTCTCTGCTTCCATCTCAAAATATGCGTCTGCCTGCGCCGCAAACTCCGACACCGCCAGAATATGTTCTGCTGCCCGGCTGTTTATATTCTCTGTCACCCAGGGCAGAAGTTCGTTTCGGATCTTGTTCCGAGTGTAGTCATTTTCCTTATTTGTGGAGTCTTCGCACCAGGAAAGCTCCTGCTCATTTAAGTATTCCTCAATTTCTTTCCGTGAAACACATAATAACGGCCGGATAATATTCTCCCGCACCGGCCGGATCCCGGAAAGTCCGGCAAGTCCGCTTCCCCGGAACAGATTCAAAAGCACCGTCTCCGCATCATCATCTTCATGATGTGCGACAGCGATCTTCGCGCATTGATACTTTTCCGCAGTCTCTCCCAAATGATGATATCTCAGGATCCGCCCTGCTTCTTCGCCCGATAAACCACGTTCCGCTGCATATTCTTCCACTTTCTCATGCGCCACGGTGAGCGGAATATTTAACCGCTCACAGAGTTCCATCACAAACCGCTCATCCCGGTCAGCCTCCGCTCCGCGGATCCCATGGTTCATATGAAATGCAAAGACTTTAATTCCAAGCTCCGCCGCCATCTCACGCAAAAGCAAAAGCAGGCAGACCGAGTCCGCGCCCCCCGACACTGCCGCCAGGACGCTGTCTCCCCGGTCTGTCATATGATTTTTCTTCATAAAGCTAAGAACTTTCTGCCGAAATCTGCCCGCTTTTACATCTGTTTTCACTGCTGTTTTTCCTGCCATTTTCTTCTCCGCTGTTTTTCCTGTAATGATATCTAAAATCTTTGTGCGTTTGTGATTACCTTTACCCGTATATTCCGCCCACCAGCACCGTCATATCATCCCGCGGCTCTCCCTCAAACGACAATGCAAACGTCAAGATCATCTCCGCCGTCTCCTGCACCCCCGTGTCGGGCAGACCATCCAGAAATTCCCGGAACGCTTTCTCCTTCTCCACTCCCGGCATAGCATCCAGGACTCCGTCACTGACCATAATGATCTTATCTCCGTCCCACAGCTTCCTCGATATCATCACCGGTTCCACGGGATTCAGCACTCCCGCCGGGACTGTTTCTGACTCCAGGACCTCTGCCTCGCCGCCGCCCCGCCGGTCCGGCAGTAAAAACGATGCCGCCGCCCCGAGCTTCATCATCTCCAGCACCCCCGTATAGAGGTTCACAAGTCCCAGATCCATCGTCGCCGGCCGGTCACCCATGCCATTCAGCAGGAGCACCGTGTTGATGAGCTTTAACGTAGACCGCGCCGAAAATCCCGTATCCAGAAGCTGCTCCGCCAGCTCCATGACCTGCTCGCTGTCAGCCCCAGCCGCCGGTCCGCTCCCCGTTCCGTCGGAGAGACTCAACGCCACCTGCCCCGGCAGCGTGTTCCGGAACATATAATTATCACCGGAGACTTCTTCCCCCTCTTTCGGGGTCTTCGCGCATCCAAACAGGATCCGGTAGCTTCCCTTTTCGATGAGACGCACCATGGACGATTTTCTCGTGACCAGCGTCTTCCCATTCCTCGCCGGGATAAATTCCGCCCCCACAGCCTGTCCAAACAACGCCGCCATGTCCTTCACGGTCACACACCGTCCGTTTCCTGTCCGTGCCGTGAGGAATGCCTCCCGGCGTCCATCCCCATATTTCAAAACGAGCATGTCCTCCAGGGCGATCCGCCGTTTCCGAAATGCCGCCCGCACCGCCGGAACCAGCGCCTCCGTCACATCCGCCGCCTGCTCCATCTGCCCGGAGAACTCCCCCAGGATCCCCGCCATCTCCTCAAACTGCAGCATGACCGCGTCCCTGCTCTCCAGAAACCGGTTCTTCCAGGCGAGATTCATCGTGGACCGCCCAAGACTTCTATTTAATTCCCGCAGATAATCCGTTTTCTTCCGGCACCGGTCCAGGAACTCCCTGGGCATGTCCGGATATTCCAGAGCGCCCTTTTTCTCGAAAGAGCGAAGCAGATAATAGAGGAAATAGTTCTCCCCGTCCTGATCCTCCAGGCATTCCTGTTTCATGCCACAGCGGTCGCAGCTCCCGCAGACCATGGACGCCGCCGATTCCAGTGCCGCGATCCCGTCCTCCCTGGAAAGTCCGGGATCTTCGCCGGAATTTTTCATAACCTTCGCAAGCTGTCCTAATGACTCAGATATCTCCGCAAGCCGCCCCGCCGCATAGCCCCCGGTCCCGGACAGCTTTCTATGTACCTCACGATTTCCAAACACAAAAATCCCTCCTAACCTGCGTACCCTGTCACAAAGACCGTTCCGATCTCCATGACCAGCTTTAACGGCGCAGAATACGCCATTTTATTATATGCAGGCAGGCGGGAAATATTTGTCGGATTCCCGTATTTAATTTTTAAAAGTTAGTGACATGATTCGCCCTAGCTTGATTCATCGGCCTTAAACAGAATTTCATCCTTATTTACAAGCCCCAGTTTCTCTTTCGCGACCTTCTCAATATACTGCTTCGTCTGAACATACACGCGGTACTCCTCGAGTTCCGCGGCTCTCGCCTCTTCCTTCGCGAGGGACTTCTCAAGCGCCTGTTCCCGCGCCTGATATTCCAGATCGCGTTCTCTCAGGGAAGCGCCGCCGATATGGACTACCACAGCAAGACTCGCTACGACCACCGTGATTCCAATTAACGCCATCCGGTTGCTCAGACTGTTTTTCGATTTTCTTTTATTTCGTCTGTTCCGGTTTTCTCCCATGATTTCTCGCTTCCTTCTGGATTTTCCCTCCCGTTCTAACCAACAAAACGATTCTATCTTTTAATCTTATACCATTTTTTCAGCTTTTTCAATAGCTGAAACACATTCCGGCTAATGATTTTATCATAAAAAATCATGCCGAAAAACACACACGCAATGATGTACGCCCGAACAATACCGCTGTTCTCGTAAAACAGCAGAAGAAACGTCATGACAGCCGCATAGATCCAGTAAAAAAAATCCTCGATCCCCGTCCACAGCCGCCCATGGGGAACAAAAAAGCGGAATAGCCGCAAAAAGTCATAACTCGCCATCAAAATAAAGCCGAGCACCGTACTCATGCCAACCAGGCGGACTTCCAGAGTAAGATAAGGACTCACAAGGCACCTCCGAGTTTAAATTTCCTGCTTATTTTCTCTTTCATGGTCTCATTTTTCGTCACATGATCTATTTTCTGCGGTTACCTGAATTTTTCCTCATGAACTCTTTCATCACTGCTTTTCCACTACTTAAATAATTTTGCAAAAAATGATTCCCCGCTCTTCGCGCCGCCGCCCGCCGAATACACAAGGCTGTCCGTCCTGCCCTCAATATCGATCTCACCTTTTTCCAGACTCAGCCGGTTTACATGGAGGTCTTTTCCCTTGATGGTCAGAAGTCCCATGTCCGTGTCCAGCACGATGGAGTTCTCGTCAAAGGAGATCACATCCAGGATCCCCGTGAGATTTCCCTGATTCCGATTATTCAAAACGATCTTATGCGCCATTCCCGGATTCTCTTCCATAAAAACCTCCTGTATATGTAAATATGTTTTAAATATATGAAGTAAAAAAATTTTTATGCTGTAATTCACAAGCGAAAACCCCAGAGAGGCCATTCTCTGGGGTTTTCATTTGGGCTAATTGCCACTGTCGTTTCCGTCTAACCGCTTGCAAATGTAGTATGCGATCACACTTGCCATAACGGAAACTCGCGCCTTACATAAAAAACCTCATCAGTTTTTTACTGTGAGGTTTTTCCTAAATATATTCAAACATTTCCTTCGTATCTTCCTTGCGGATCGTCTCCTGCACGCTCGTCACACGGACCTTGACGGCTTTTGTTCCAAATGCCACCTCAATCACATCTCCGACCTTAACTTCCGCGCTGGCTCTCGCAATCTTATCATTCAGCATCACACGGCCGCTGTCGCACGCCTCGTTTGCCACGGTTCTGCGCTTGATGATACGGGATACCTTCAGATATTTGTCTAAACGCATAACTTGCTCCTTTTCTGCGGCACCATCGCCGCCGGACTTCCTGCTGCCCGCCTGTCCAGGCGAACCCCGGAAACAATTTCCCCCTCCGCAATACGCATATCACGGAGGGGATCCAAACACGTGCTGCCTACACAGCCACTTTTATCATTCTAAACAGAATTAAGCGTTAACCATATCCTTTAAAGCCTTACCAGCTTTGAATTTCGGGTTCTTGGAAGCTGCGATCGTGATCTTCTCGCCTGTAAGCGGGTTTCTTCCCTCTCTAGCCTCTCTCTCGGATACCTCGAATGTACCGAAGCCAACTAACTGTACCTTCTCACCTTTAACTAACTCTGCTGCAATAACATCCGTGAAAGCCTTCAGTGCCTTCTCAGCATCTTTCTTGGAGAGTTCTGCCTGCTCAGCAACTGCTGCGATTAATTCTGTCTTGTTCATTTGTTTTATTTCCTCCTAAAATTCATTTCAAACCTGCGGACAAAGCCTGCCCGAAGGACCTTTGCATTGCACTCTTACATTTATATATGTTTCTGCATTCTTTGTCAAGGATTTTTGCCCGTTTTTGCCGTGTTTTTGCGCACTTTTCGTCAGTGTGCGGCGGCCCGTTTTTTCTTTTCCTCCCGCTCCTGTTTCTTGATCGCTTCCCAGAGGTCCTTCTCGTTCTCCACCTCCGGAATCTCGCCTCCGAAGACCCGTGGATGGCGGCGGATCATCTTCTCGCAGATGCCGTTCACCACATCATCCACGGTAAAATTTCCCTGCTCCGCCTCGATCTCACTGTGGAACATGACCTGGAACAGGACATCCCCCAGCTCCTCGCAGAGATTTTCCGTGTCATGAGCATCGATCGCCTCCAGCACCTCCGCGCATTCCTCCACGAGATGCTTTTTCAACGTGTCATGATCCTGCGCCCGGTCCCATGGACAGCCATCCTCCGCACGCAGTGTCTTCATGATCTGCTTTAAGTCCTCGAATGTATACATAGTATTTCCTCACCTTATCCGTTTTCATTCATTTTTCTGCTGTTTCGAGCCTCTGACGATCGCCCGGTCCTCTCCCCGTCGGTTCCGCCTACGCTCTCCGCCAACAGTTTTAAATACTATTTTCTACTATCATTGTAACTGGATTCTATTTCTCTGGCAATATGCATTCTGTTTTTTAACTGCAATCCATCACCGTCCATTTGTTCCAATTTAATCCGCACCAAACATACTCCACTTGTCCTCCTGAAATCTTTTATTTTTTCTACATATTTGCACCAATTGACGATTCCATGAAAAAAAGTTATACTCTTAATTGTCGTGTCTTTTGACATATCATCACTCTAATTGAGCTATTCCTCGATTACAATTTCACAGGAGGACATCATGAATATCACACAAAAACAAAAGGGCATCCTCTTTATGATCCTGTCCGCGCTTTCTTTCGCCTCCATGCAGGTCGTTGTCCGTATGAGCCGCGAAATTCCAACGATGGAGCAGATCTGTGTCCGCAATCTCTTCATCCTGATCGTTTCCTTTTTCATCATCCGTAAAAAACGTGGTTCCTACTACGGCCCGAAAAAATACCAGCCGTACCTGTTCGGCCGCTCTTTCTTCGGATTTCTGGGCCTGATCACGCTGTTCTACGCCTCCAGCCATGCTGCACAGGGAGATGTCACCGTATTAAATAAGCTCTCCCCGATCTTTGTCACACTGCTGGCTGCTGTGTTTATGAAGGAGAAGCTTTCCCCGATCCAGATCCCGGCGCTGGCACTGTCCGTTATCGGCGCATTCATCGTATTCCGTCCGAGCTTCCAGTCCGACCCATTTCCGCTGGTAGTCGCGCTGCTCTCCGCCATCACATCCGGCGTTGCGTACACGTTTCTCGGCTACTTTAAGGGAAAAGTCGACGGAATCACCGTTATCATGCACTTTTCAACCTTCAGCGTGTTCGGTTCCCTGCCGTTCGTCATCAGCAATTTCGTTATGCCAGACCCGCATCAGTTTATGCTGCTCATGCTGATCAGCCTCTTCGGCTCCCTGGGCCAGGTATTCATCACCTACGCTTACCGCTTCGCCCCGGCATCCGAGATCAGTATCTACAACTACTCCGGAATCCTGTTCAGCATCGTTCTCGGCGCAGCGATCCTCGGCGAGCCTGTAAAATCCACCTCAATCCTCGGCGGCGCATTGGTTGCGATTGCTTCGATCATGGTGTATATCTATGGGAATTCGAAGAAGCAGGCTGGGAAATAAAGTTCTTTCAGCCCAAACTAGCGTAGACCGAATAATTACGTGTATAAAGAATGTCAGAATCCGAAAAGTCTACCCGCATGAACATAGTCTGGATACACTGTTCACCTGCGGAACCGCCACCGGCAGCTTCTTCCGGATGCATGGCAATTAGAAATGTGCATTTGCATAATGCCTTTTATTTAGATCGTTTGTAACTATTCAGTACCTTCATAGTTACACGCAAAAATCCATTCCAGATCAGCTTCGCTGATGGGATTTTTGCCCTCCAGCCTATGTTTTCTTACGGTCAGCGCAGCAAGTGCGCAGACCTACTGAACAGTTACGATCGTTTTTTGATTCGGTGTAAATAAAAGTCAAAGTCCACATGATAATATTTATTGAAGTGATCTCTTCTAAAATATCATCATGTGGACTTTTTTCGTTTTTTATCTTACCAGGCATATTTTCTCAACATTTTTACTGCTGTTTCAAATCTCGCCCAGCCTCAATTCTCAGCTCTCCATCTGCCGTCCCAGAAATCCCGCCGCCGTCGCCGCCAAACGCACCTCCGCATCCGCGAACTTCGCCCTCGGCTCCCTGCTCATCACAATGACCGACCCGATCGCGTCACCTTCACAGATGATCGGAGTGATCACCTGCGCAGTGATTCCCTCGCTGTCATCGTCCGTCACAGGCGTGAACGCCCGCTCATCCTTTCCCGCCTGCACCGTCATCCGCTCCTGGATCACATGCTCCAGCGCCCGGCTGATAGGCTTCTGGAAAAAGTCTTTTTTCGCCCCGCCGGCCGCCGCGACCACCTGGTCCCGGTCCGTGATGCAGACCATAAGCCCTGTCGACTGCGCCATCGCGTCTGCATACTGCCCTGCAAACGCATTCAGTTCCATCATCGGCGAGTACTTCTTCAGAATGATCTCCCCCTCACGGTCCGTGAAGATCTCTAACGGCGTTCCTTCGCGCAAACGAAGTGTCCGCCTGATCTCCTTCGGAACCACCACACGTCCGAGGTCATCAATTCTTCTTACAATTCCCGTAGCTTTCATAACGTCTATTCCTCCTGCATACCACTACTTCCATATCGTGTGACTTATGGGTAGTATGTGGAAAAATGTCGGGATTATTCCTATTTTACTTCAACCAGTTCAATCTTGAAGTTCAGCTCTTTCCCCGCCATCTCATGGTTCGCGTCAAGAGTGATCATCTTCTCGTCCTTCGCGGTAACCTTCACCGGGAACGGCTGGCCGCTCTGGTTTGTGAGGTATACCTGCTGTCCAACCTCAAGGTCCTCGGAACCCGGGAGATTTGCGATCTCGAGTGTGAGGATCATATTCGGATTCGGCATTCCGTAAGCTTCCTCCGGCATCAGGTGGATCTCCTTGATCTCACCGACCTCCATATCCGCAACAGCCGCGTCAAATCCCTTGATCATCTGTCCAGCGCCACATACAAACTCTAACGGCTCGCCGCGGTCGTAGGAAGAGTCAAACTGTGTACCATCGTTAAAAGTACCTCTGTAATGTGTGCGGCATGTCTTTCCAACATTGCGTCCTGTCATCTTTAAGTTCCTCCGATATTCTCTATTATTTCCTGCACGCCTGCGTTCTATCATGGTCAGCGCGGCAAATGTGCAGACCTCATCCGCAAAACCTGCCGATAACAGGTTTTTCACGAATGTTCTATAACGAAATCATGCATTCCTATCCAGTATACCTGTTAAAAAGAATATTGGCAACTTATTTCAGGTACCGCCGCACTTCATTTTTCTGTTTCACAGCCGGATTCTGCTCACGATATCGCAAACAGCTGCATTTCCGCAATCTGTTATGCACCAAATTTTGCCACACAGGATCTTTACTGTCCCTGCCTCTTCTTTTTCTTCTCCAGCTCCTCCTGCTTCTGCCGCTCCTCTTCCAGTCCCGGAGACCATAAAAGCTCGTCGCTCTCATCGAACACGATCTCCATCACATCCTCCACGCGGCAGTCCAGAATTCTGCATAAAGTCTCCACGGTATGCGTCGAAATATATAAATTCTTCCGCAGCCTGTTCAACTGACCATTGCTGATTCCATATGTCTTGATCAGGCGATACTGGCTGATGCCTTTTCTCTGCATTGTCTCCCATAACCTTGTATATTTAACCATACCGTTTTCTCCTTTGTCTCATCTCTCGCCGTTATTTCCAGGACATTCCAGGCTGACCCGTTCAATCCATAGACTCGTAATCCGGCAGAAACCGCCTAAATTCTTCTCTTTCGGTTTCCACGCCTGCTCACCAGCGATACATTTTCTATTTTCTCATTTGTATTTCCTGCCAACATCCGCAAGATTCGACCTGTTTTTCCTTATATTTCCACAAATTCCCCTAAATATCTTTTATTCTTTACTATGGCAGAACTTCTGCCGCATTATATAAGGAAAGGAGGCGTTTCTCATGATCGATTACAGCCCGCTCTGGAACACCTTAAAGTCAAAAGGCATCAACCAGTACCGCCTGATCCGCAGCTATCATTTCAGCTCCGGCCAGCTCCATCGGATCCGTAAAAATGAACATGTATCCACACATACTCTGGAAACTCTGTGCCGGATCTTAAACTGCAGCGTTGCGGACATCGTCCGCATCTCATTTGACCGCGTGGAAAAAGAATCGTAAAAATATCTGGTCTTTATCGGAACTCTTTTCCGGTAAAGATCAGTGTCAATTCGCCTTATTTTCCTTCTCCTCGTCCTCGAAAGAAACCTCCATCACATCCTCGATCCGGCAGTCCAGGATCCGGCAGAGCGTCTCCAACGTATGCGTCGAAACATATGTATTCTTCTTCAGACGGCTCATCTGGCCGGAGCTTAAGCCAAACTCCTTGATCAACCGATATTGACTGATCTTTCTCTTCTCCATGGTCTCCCACAAGCGATTGTAACTTATCATTTTATCCTCCGTGCATATCAGCCCAACACACTTTTCAGCCCGCAAAATATCCGCAAATCTGACAAACAGTTACTCTGATGTCTTCTATATAACATACATTGACACTATTTGTATATTGCCCATATTCGGACTATATATGTTCCACGTTCGGTCACGGTCAGGTATACGACGCGCGAATGGCCAATTTTTCAGCTTATGCACGGATTCTGTGCTCTGTTTCAATCATTGTTTTCTATGAACTGACAGAATCTTCTTCTGACATTTTTTCGGATACATGGCAATCAAAAACGCCAGTCAGCCATTTCTGACTGACCGGCCATCATAATCACTGATCACACAAATTACAGGCATCCGCCTGCCGCTTTTTCATTTTCCCCTTTACAGGCAGTTCACCTGCCGCTTTTTCATTTCCCCTTTTCGGATATTTCACCTGCCGCTTTTTCATTTCCCCTTTTGCAGGTATTTCACCTGCCGCTTTTTCATATTTAATTTCCTGCGCACCTGCAGTTATTATCGCCGTCAGTCCGCTTTGCTTCCGGACTCTTATCTTCCACCTGAACCAGCAGACGTTCAAGCTGCATCTTCTCCCGGTTCCAGCGGTAAATCGTCGACTGCTCCGCGGAACAGTTTCTCTCACCATTTATCGTATCGATGATCGCCGACCTCGAATAATGCTTATGAGGAACCATGATGTCCGGGAGTTCCAGATGAACACGCCCACACACCGTACACTTGTATCGCCGCAAAACAAATGTATCCACCGTACCATCCGCAAAAATCACCTTCCGCCTCTTGCTGTCACGGATCTTCATCTCTCCACCGCACTGCGGGCATCCCGGAACGCTTGACGGAACAATATAATACATTCCATTCTGCTCTTTGATTTTGTAATTCTTTAACACGACCATATTCATTCCTCCTCCATTCGTCATATTCGTAGGACCACATCCGCCTATCGGTTCAAATAAACCTGTATTCCGGTTCTTTAGGGTTTTAACCAGAATTTCACCAAAGTTCTGCCGCCGTTTTCCGCTCATTTCTCTGGCAAACGACCACGTTTTTTCGGAAAAATTCCGGTCTGATCAACATGTTCTACTAATATAAACGTAATAAAATTGGATTTGTGACGAAAAAATGGAAAAAAATTGAAGTTTTTTACTTTCTTTTGTTACCATTTCGCCTCCCGAATCTCCATAAACTCATTTTTATCCTTCCCTATCCTTCTCCACTCTTCAACTGCCGGAACATGTTCCACCATTTTTTGAAGTTCTGCTGCCAGTGCACAAGTTTTCGCACGCATAAGAATTTTTTCTCTCGCTATGCTCTCAGTGTCATCACTGCAAGGCACTGTTGTTTTTACAAGCTACATTAACTTTATATTCAGCAGAGGCAGCACACTCTCCGATAAGTAATTTTTCTTCGCAAGGCACAAGAAGAAGTCGATTAAATTCATTTCCTTTCCCGCAGTTACATCCATAAGCCGACAGGAAAATACTTTCTCAATTTTTCTAATGCACGAAAGCATATACAGATCCGCTTTCAGCTCTTCCTTACTATTATTATTCATAGACTCATCCTCACTTCTGCTCTTCGATTATTTATTTTTATACTTAGTATCTGTTTCCTCGCTCTTCTTCAAACGCTTTCTAAAATCATTATATAATTTGTCCCTGGAGTGTGCAACAATGTCCGCCCCTCACCTCACCATCCTAGCCCCAAAATTTTAGGCCCACATTTTATTTGTAAACGCTTACGCTTGATCTTTACTACAAAAAGTCCCACAAGCAATAAAAAATTTGAGAGTTAATCAACTTTCAAAAACACTTTCAAGCATACTGCAAATAGCTTAAAACAAGTATATTCCGGAATGAACGTTAATATTTTAGAAAGTTCACATTGAATACACGGGGATTATGAGGATCTGAACGCGCTTCACAGTGCGCTCAGCGATTACCTTCGTTTCTACTTTGCACATCAGGATGATGTCGAATCCTCTTCCTGTTACGAAAATATTCTCGGGCTCTGCTACGATATCCGCCATGCCTATCAGGGAGATCGAAATATTGAATCCGTCGATAATAACTACGAAAATATAGGGCAGCTGGCATCCTGCATCTTTTCCGTTGACAGTCAGTCCCTTCAGAAAGAACGCAATAAATATAAGTCCGGAAACCTCTATTTTAATGTTGAAGTCCTCTATCCCTGGGCTATCTTTTATCTGTACACTCTGCAGGCAATCGTCGAAGACCATTATTATGCCTCCTGGTTTGACGATGAAGATTTTTATAATGAGTATCTGGCCGAGAAAGATCTGGCACTGATCACTCATTTTGTCCAGCTTCTTTGGGATAAATTGAGAAATCATCTCCCCGAGGAGGTTATGAAGGTAGTCTGGACCTACACCAGAACCTACAACCATATCGAATACTATTTCTTCTATCCTGATCTGTATATGGAATGGCTTTGTACATACTGGATCAATGGCGTAAAAACACGATCAGAACGGCAGGAACTGCTTTGTCTGGAGCTTTCCTCTCTCCTCGATGAAGACCCGGATGAAGCACAGGAGGCCGTCCAAAAAGCAGCTCTGATAAAAGAAAAAGCCCCCGGCAGAGCCAAGGGCATACAATCCTCTGGGAAAACAGATTTCAACACTTCGGAAGCTGCGGACAAAGCAGCAGACTTAGAAAGAAATATCCTGACATTCCAGGCGGATATCGCCAATACGATCCTCACCGGGCTGGAGCAATATGATACGTATGCCGAAATTTTCTACAATCGTCCCGTCCCCTGTGAACCTCACATGACTAAAGTCACATGCTTCTC
>NZ_QWGO01000018.1:0-44167 GCF_003435535.1 Desulfotomaculum sp. OF05-3
TTCCTGCAACATTTCTTTGCACTCCTGATCTACACCATTGGTCAGAACTTTCTTTCGGTATTTCGTGCATCAGACCAGATGATATTGAAGCGAGTACACATATCCTCTACCATACGAAAGAGAATTTTCTTTAATAGTAAACATATATTTTTCCATATGAATATTATACCATATGTTACTAAGCATGTAAACATATGTTCGATATTATTGTAAATAAATAGCGCACCTAACTCATCACTGAAGTAACGAGAATGCGGTGCGTGTTTTTCAACCTGTCAAGCGTATGGTTATCGAGGACTTTATCCTGAAGCATCGCATATTGAGTTATTTTCCCGTTCATGTATCGTTTTCCAAAGCGGTGTATAGTCAACCATGATCCGTCCTCCTACGGACAATCATAGCGAATGTTTTCACAAATCCATATTGTGTATACAAAAACAGAGGGGAACACATTTACAAAGAAAATTGCCAGACAGTCTATGTTGTCCGTTATCATTTCAATGAAGATGCAAAGGAAACAATGCAGGAGAAGATTAAACGGATGCCGGTTACAGAAGCAAGCCGAATGGCAGTGTACTAAAATTTGGTGGATGTAATTGAAGAAAAAATATGATATCATGTGAGTAACAAGTCGGAATTTGGAGGTAAAAAGCATGATGAAGCTCGATAATTTTATTAATATGATGACGGGACACTTTAATAACAAAGAGCAGTTTGATAATATGCAGAGAGAAGGGAAAACATATCCTTATGCAGAACACATTAATACAATCTGTAATGAGAAAATTTTGAATCTTCCTAAAGATTTTAATGGTAAATTTGTTGTTGAAGAAAGCTACTATGAGACAAATGGTAAACGCCATGCTTCCCCACATCTTTTCCTTATTACAGAGAAAGAAGACGGAATTGTGTTGTATTCTTATGAAATACCAGAAGGAGAAGATAAAAGTACGTTTTCATATGATTCTATGAAAAATGCTGACTACACTGAATTGAAAAAATCTGAAAAATTCACTCCGGCGCTCTATCATGAGAAAGATGGAATCTGGGAAGGAGGCAGTACAAGCCAGTTTTCACCGGTAATGACATTTAAGCTTTGGGAAAAGTTTTCTGATAGTTGTCTGGAGGTATCTGAAAGCATGGAAGTTAATGGAAAGAAAACTTTTGGATATGATGAACCAATTATCTATAAGCGAGTATAATCCAAGAATGAAATGTTGCGATAAATTTCAAATTTATGGAGGCATATATTATGAGAGTAATCATTTCAATCATTCTAATGGTAATTGCAGCGTTGGTCGGTTTTTTCTTTGGTGCTGGAATGAACGAAGCAATGGGTGGAGCAATACTACTTTCAATGATTACAGGTTTTGCTTGCACTATTAATGCTATTGAAAAGAACAAGAAGGACTGACAACTCCCTGTTTTGAGAATTGAGAAAATCGATACTTGTAGATGGAGGTAATCAAAATGAAAGAATATCAATATTTGATTGGAAAAATTATTGTCGCAGTGGCAATTATAGTTGCCGCAATCATTATAGCGCAGGCTATTGGTGGAGCTGGAGAAAGTATCCGTAGTAGCTTGTTGCAATTAAGGGATGCTCTTCGATAACTTCCAGTTTGCCGAGGCCAAAAGGTTAAAACAGAATATCGCGGAGGCAATGGCATGAATAAACTATACGATTTATTAAAATATATTATCTATGCAAGTTTCTACATGATTGTGATTAAAACGGGTATGGATTTCTATGGGTATAAGCGCTTTCCGAAACTATACGAATCGTATTCTGCACCGTGGTATACAGAAGCATTACTGTATATCGCTGCCTCGCTTTTCGTGATTGTCGTATGTTTTGTGCTCAGAGTAATCATTGGACGAAAGATGAAGAAGAGGTGAGCTATATGTTTATGCTGTTTGGGTTTATGTTTCCGATTATCTTCGTAATGGTTTTTGGCATGATCATCTTCCAGTTTGTGACAGGAATCGGAACATGGCATAAAAACAATCAGTCACCGCGTTTGTCAATGAGTGCAACCATCGTCGCAAAGCGTGAAAATATCACACATCATAGCCATGCAAATGCGGGTGACCTGTCTGGAACGCATGGCTACCATTCGACTTCAAGTACCAGCTACTATGTCACGTTTCAGGTAGAGAGCGGTGACCGGATGGAACTGCCGGTTTCTGGCAGAGAATACGGAATGCTGGCGGAAGGCGACATTGGGAAACTTACGTTTCAGGGAACGAGATATCTGTCATTTGAGCGCGTGTGATTCTGGAGGTGATAGTGTGAAAGAAAATAGACCAGGAGGTGACAAACTATAAACAGTCAAGAGAATTTTGAACCTTTTTTGAATTGTAAAAATGGTAACTTTAATAAGCCATCTGAATACATTGTATTTCAGATGGGAGAAATTAGTATGAATCCAATAGAGATTAACGAAGTTTCTGTGCATTAAAGTCGATATCTTACCTCTCCAATGCATAGATGACTCTAAATAAGCCTTTTGACCATATGAGTAATGGCTACTCGATGTGGTTTGCTTTCTCCGCGTTTCTTGGCATAGTAAGTTGCAAATGTCATGTCAAAGCGGATTAACGGTAGTTTTCACTTTACACGGAAATAAAGTACGAAATTAGCCTTTTTCATCAAAAAAATTTTTTTACTTTTTCATTTATATGTCAATCTTCGCGCAGCCTTACAACGTTCCGCGCCGACCGTCTGCGTTCTTCTTCCTGAGCCGCATAATGTTTTCTTGTCGTATTGACATCATTATGGCCTAAGACGGAGGCAACGAGGTAGATATCGCCTGTTTCACGATAAAGGCTGGTACCGTAGGTGCTGCGGAGCTTATGCGGGGTGATCTTTTTCAGCGGTGTGACAAGTTTCGCGTATTTTTTTACGAGATTTTCCACGCTGCGCACATTGATCCGCTTTCGCTGCATGGAGAGGAAGAGGGCATCCTCATTTCCTGGAACGGCATCGATCATTTCCCGCTCATCCAGATAGTCTTCCAGTACATCGCGAACTTCATCGCTGAAGTAGATCACGGATTCCTTTCCGCCTTTCCGGTAAACTCTGGCACCGCAGGTATCAAGGTCGATATCATTGATATTTAATCCAACGCATTCAGAAACACGGATACCGGTTCCCAGAAGGAGTGACATCATGGCAAGATCCCGAACTTTTGTTCGCTCATGGTAAAGTTTCTGCTTCTCAGTCAGTTTATCACCTTCCTCGACCTCATCGAGCAGCTTTGCCACCTCATCGATCTCCAGACGGATAATTTCCTTTTCGTGGAGCTTCGGCATGCGCACGAGAGCGGCGGGGTTCTTCTCGATCAGCTCATTTCGGAAGAAATAACTGTAAAAGCTGCGGAGAGAAGAGACCTTTCGCATGAGTCCACGTTCTGTATTGACAACGTCTTCACAGGTATCGCTGGGATGACACTTCAGATAATCAATATATTCTTCGAGATCTGATACCGTCAATTTTTCAAGATCACCCGGCGTAAGAGTATGTGCAGGATTATCAAAAGTTCTGGGATTTGCAGTTTTTAAGAACTGAAAAAAGATTTTCAGGTCATGTGCATACGCGATCCTGGTCCTTACAGAGGTACTTGCTTCAATTCCACGGAAGAAATCCGTGCAGAAATAGGGGAGTTCTTTCTGAAGTTCCCGGAGCTTTTTTGTATTTTCTATATTCTTCTGTTCATGGTAGGAGAGTGTGGCCATCAGAATTCCTCCTTTTTATTCTTGCTTTCACGGTCATTTTCATGGCAAGTTTCATCCATTCCGATATTTCCAGAATTCCACCCTTCAATATTTCCGGAAATTACCGCATGAAACAGCCGTTCCTTAATTCCCGGATTTTCTTTATTTAACTGACTGGTTAAATTCTTAACATACTCGCGTTTCGTATGTCCATCCGCAGGGCATGGATTTTTGCACACCGGAAGATTATATTTATTCTTAAATCCGATCACATCCGCCTCAGAGACATACATGAGAGGGCGGATCACCGTAAGTTCTGTGCGGTCCAAAAATGTCTTTGGTGGAAACGTATAAAAACGTCCTTCGAACATCAAAGACAACAGCATCGTCTCAATAATATCATCCTTATGATGCGCGTAAGCGATCTTATTGCATCCGGCGGCCTTTGCCTCAAGGTTTAGGGCTCCTTTGCGCATTTTCGCACACAGCGCGCAGGGATTTGACTCTTTACGGGTCTCAAAAACGATTTTCCCGATCTCGGTGGGGATTATTGTGAGAGGAACCTGAAAGCCGTCGCAAAAAGCCTTTATGCCGCTGAAATCCTGAATTCCGAATCCGAGATCGACTGTGAATGCATGAAGCGTAAAATGTTTCGGGTAAAAGCGCTGCAGTTCATGGAGCGCATAGAGAAGAGCCAGGCTGTCCTTGCCGCCGGAGACACCGACAGCAATATGGTCCTGATCATCGATGAGAGCATAATCATCAACAGCCTGACGAACCAGGCTTAAAAGTCTTTGTAATTTCATTAGAAAACCTCATTTCATGGAAAACATGGTAGATGACCGGAATTTTGCCATAACTATTCGATAAACTGTTCTTTCACGAATAGTTGGAAATCTATCCATATCATACTCTATTCCATCCCCAATGTCAATATTCCGGCTTTCAAAACAAAAAATGCCATAATATATTGTCGATGTAGGTAAACATGTCACAAAGATGTAGGACACTTATCACAATCACATGGAAATCCCGCTTTTCTACTATTTTTTCGGAATTATAATTCCTGCCTTTTTATTTGCAAACATGTCAGTCCTCCTCGTATCCTAATATAAAAATAATGCCGCATTATGCCAGTGCTAATAATACGACATTATCTTTCAATACCCCATATGAAAATTTTATGATTTAATAGACGTCGTTCCATTTGCCGAATATGATCGTCCGTATTAATATTAGAATTACTGCTTACTGCACGACATATTGCATCAATCAATGTAATACAACCGGTATAACAGGGAAAATAACTTCCTGAGTTTGTATCACTTTGAAATACGACATCCGCATAAGGGTATGCTGGTGATAAAACCGTATCAGTAATCAAGGCAATCGGTCTTTATGCCAAACAAAGGCAAACTACTTCTATTAGATTTCCCAAAGCTTTTATTATTAAACACATTTACGCTATAATAGGAATTATTCAATATTACTTTTTTCTCCAGGACATAATTATCATTATCACCGGTTAGCGGATCGCTGCCTATGGTAATCAATGGTATGCTGTTGGTTTGCCATTTTTCATAGATAGCTTTAAAATTCTGTGTTTTGATTAATAAATCCTGCTTATTATCCTCTGAAGTATGTATCGAATCATATGGCAGTTCCTGTGTCTCTAATATTTCTTTCTGGCCCTTCTGATTAAAGGAAAATATTTCAAAATGGTAATTTCCTATGCCATTCCATATCTCAGGTGTATACTGTAGGATATAGTTTTTATGGTCAACAACAGTTAAATAGTACCAACGCCATCCAGCATGGTTATCAGAGGCATGGTCTTTATATATTACAATAGGATTGCCATCTATTATAGCATATATTTCCAATGTGATTTCCAAGGCATCCTGGCTTATAACAAGTAACTCATCATTACCATCATGTGTTAAATCTACCATAAGAGTTCCTGCAATATTCTCTTCGGGATAACGTGATAAAATATCCTCGAAAAAATTATATTGGTTATTTTTCGTGGCAATAAGAAAACACCCTAATCCCAAAAGTATCATACATATAAAAATCAAAATCTCAAACTTTGTTTTTTTCATTTTTCCCTCTTGCTGTGAAGTTCAAAGTTATGTTTAATTTATACTAAATAATTGGTGAAGCCATTATTGATATCATCTACCGTATAGGTTTTAGATTCCCCCGCCTTTTGATCTGCAAAAGAGGTGGATGAATAGGCAGACAAGAGGAATAGTGTCATGCTGCAGAGTACCAGAAATCTTTTTTTCATAGAGTGCTCTCCTTTTCATTGTTTAGTATGTCTCGTTACTTAGTGTGCAGTGCTAGTTATCTACATGGGACATATCCATTGGAATCATCTCCTTTTCAATATTCGTTAATCCTTTTGTTTTCATATGTTATATGAAACAAACTTTCCTATTCACATTCATATGTTACTGCCATATAGCTCTTTGCCACAGAAACCATGTTTTTACGGATTTATTCATCATAGCGACCTCCTTATCCGGGAGGCATCCATCTTAATGGGGCTTTATTAATTATATTTTTCAGGAACTGATCCAACTCAAAATCTATCGATTTGTCCATGACATATTTTGGTCTGTTCACCGTAATGTTCTCCCCGCAAAAAATAATATTATATTGGTATGTTTCCATTGATATAATGGCTCCTTTGTCCCGACCATTTGGGTGGAGTGATTGAGAATACAGGTTTCTTTTTTCTGTCATTAAACAGGATTGTAAATTCTTCAATCTTTTGCTGACCTGTTATTCTCTTTTTATAAGGTGGGGACACGAGTATGATCCCGGCGATTTTTTCTGCGTTTAAATTATCAAGCCTAGTTATTTTTCCAAAAAATATTACGCCCATGGTTATCAGCACGAAAATGATATATCTTATTTTAATTTTCTCCTTGCCCATACTGCCTCCTGTCTTGGTGCAGTCCGCGTTACTCTTTCCTTTTTTTTGAATTATATTATCAAATTGTACTGTTTTCAATACACTTCTTCATATCTTCATAATTCGTAATATATTGTTTCTATTTTAGTTAATTATCTGTAATTTTTTCTCTTATAAGCATCCAAAAAATTTTCCTTTCAATCCACTCCCGCCATATTTTCTTCAGCGTATCCAATTATCAGCGCAGAACTGCCTCCTCGATTCAATTTTTATTAATTCTTTTTCTTCACTTTCGTTATCGGCAACTCATATCGGGCATCCGGCATATAGGAAACTGCCGATTTTACCGGCGTCACAAACAGACGATCCCGCTGTAATCAGATTTATATCCTTCACCTCCGATTCAATATATCATATTTAGTATAACATTTAATTTTTGTACATAGAAAAGAAGGAAAAGCGGATTATATCAAAGTATCTATTTCTGGGAAAAAACCAATGTAGCGGCGAGCGCTTTCCTAGTTAGTAAAACAAAAGCTGTGTGAGCCCTTATAAACCAGTACTTTGGAGATGGTTCATTTTTCGCTGAAGAAAACTATTTAAAAATTACACTGATGAACGTTGGTGCAATATTCCATCCTACGCCATTACTTCTTAATTTTGCAAGATTCGATGTTCTTTTAGAGAGGAAAAATGGAACATTAACGGTTTACCTACTTGGTGACGACTTTGTGACATATTTACCTATATATGACGACTTTGTGATAACCCGACCTACATATTACGGCTTTGTGATATATTGTACACAAAAAATGTAGATAGTACTTTACACAAAGAAATCAAAAATTGCCGTAAGCACTAGGTTTCTTCATTACGACATTGTGATAAGTTTACCTACATTGACAGCTTTCAAAACAAAAATGCCATAATATATCTATCATTCATTTATTCAGCACACTAAATCTAAATAAAGCAAGCACCTTCTCTCCGGCCGCATTCCAGTCTTTCTAGACCCCTGATGTGCTGTAAAGAAGGTGCTGCACATGATCCGCACAAAAATGTTCATCACAATCATAAAATCAATTTCATACAGATTCATACAGATCAAATTATTTAAAATTACTTTTTCGTCCCCAGAACCAGACAAATCGGTTAATTCCCAGAACTACATTCCATTAATCCAGCAGATTTCTATAATACGGCCAGTTCGCGTTCATCACGCCAATTGTGACATTGTTCGCGGACCCCGTCTCATGGACACACTGGATCTGTCCGTTTGAGGTAAATCCGAGGAACATGATAACATGCGGCGTGGATCCCGTGATTACCACGATATCGCCCGGCTTCAAATCCTGACGTTTTACCTGCCGTCCAAGAGTCCTTAAGCCCTCTGTGCCCTCATACGGCAGATGTGTTCCTGTGACGGACCAGTATACCCAGTTGACCCATCCGGAGCAGTCGAGTCCCTTTAAGATACGTCCCTTGTGGTCCGGGATCGTGACGGAACCGAAATTGTTGCCAGTATAATTCTGGGCGCTGGCCTTTCCACCCCAGTAATACGGAACTTTTCCGACAGACTGAAGGGCGTACCGGATAATATTCTTTCTCGTCTCTGAAGTATCTTTTGGAAGTCTGCTCATGTAGGAGTCAATCTCCGTCGTTGAGAGCGGCGCTCTCGTGCCCTCCACGACTACGTTGAGCCCATATGTCTCTGTCCAGTCCTGGCGGTTGATATGGCTTACAAAGGACATCATTCTGCGGTTCCAGCCTTCCCAGCCGGTTCCGTCCGCGGATACGGACTCCGTCTCTCCCACAGTGTTTCCTGTGTCATCGACACTGTAAAGATTTGAATTTTCGTTGAGTGTGCGGATGGTCGCTGAGATCTTCAGATCGATATGTCCGGGACAGATCAGTGCATGGGATGCAGCCGCCGTATGGACGCTATATCCGTTGGCAGCGCTCTCTTCCACTTCGGCTGCCTGTTCCAGACCACCGGTTTCATTGCCTGCTTCACTTCCTGCCGCCGTTTCCGGCTCTAAAAGGAATGTCTCCGCATTCTGCTCTTCCGCTGCCGCCCTGACAGCATAACCGGAATATTCATGGTCCGCTTCTTCATTGCTGCCGACTCGGATGACCTTCACTGAAGTCTCTTCCGTTCCTTCCGTGGAAGGAGCAGTGGTTTCGCGAACCGTCTCCTCTTTCGTTGTCGGCGCTGCAGTCGTTGAAGCTTCCGCCTCCGGAGATTTCGTGGCTGCCTCGGTCTTATCCTCCACGCGGATGATCGTCGCTTTCTTTGTGGTCTCCTGGATCACGCTCTCAGCCGTCTCAGCCAGGGAATCCAGGGCGCTTGTAGTGGACTCTTTCGTCGCGGCACCTTCTGTATGGTTTGCAGCCGACGGAGGAACTGTCGTTGTTTCAGCCACCATGGACGTATGTGCGGAGGAATCCTGGGCGGAACCTGATGCGGAGGAACCATCACTGTGGCTCTCGCCGTTTACAGAAACCGTATCTCCGGCCTGGTCGATGACCTCATCGCCTGCGTCTGTTCGGATCTCCGTGTCAATATTTCGTCCGGATACAAAGGTATCCTCACCTTCCAGCTCGGAATCTCCCTCTTCCGCAGACGTGTTCGGATCCACGCAGCCGTCGCAGTAATAGACATTTCCAAGGGATGCCTGGTAGGAATGGGACTTCGTCCAGAGGTCATTCACATAGGTGCGGATCGTGTCAAGATCCGTGATCCCGTTATAAAACGCATAAACACTTGCCATGGAAAGAATATCCTGGGCATTTGACACTGCGGACGTGACCTCGCCGTCGCCGTTGTAAAACGTAACCTTGACATTCTTAAAATGCTCCACATACCAGGAAGCCGGATTGTTCTTATCCTGAGTCTTCGAGGTCGGGTTATACTGTCCGAGAACAGAGGACGCCTTGCGGCCAAAGGACGGGGCAAGCTTTGCCGGAGCTTTGTTTGCCATGTCATAGATCGCGGCAAACCACTTGGAGTCCTTCTGGATCAATTCCTTCATCAGGATCTCCGCATAGCTGGTCTCCGATCCCTCCTCGTACATGTTCGAAAAGTTTAATTTATATGGAGCCGGTGCATCCGGATCGATCTCCGCTGTAGTCTCATCCGTCGTATTTTCTGTAGGATCCTCGAGAATATCGACGGTCTCCGGCTCATAGATCCGCTCCGTGCTGGTCTCCGCCGGGGCGATCACCGGAATATAGGGAAGCATGGCGGAAAACGCGATACAGGTACATAAAACCATCGCTAAAAGCGGTCTCGCATTCTGCCTGCCTGTCACCCAGTGCATGCAGTCCGCGGCGATCTTCTCCACCTGCTCGCGGATCTTTTCTTTATCAAAAGGTAATTTATGAAAATCTAAATGGTCGTTCAACTTCATTTTCGAGCGTACATCTCCTGCATTATGTAAATATAACGGAGTTAGTATAACATATAGGGGAAGGAAAATTTGTTAAGATTTCTTTAATTTTCCCCATGGAAACAGGCGCGGATTGACTTTCCATCCATTTAATACTATAATCGTAACAAGTTGGCTCGTGCAGTCGCCAGGGGGGATACAGGAATGTCCCGTAAGCTTGCTTACAGGAAGGTTTCTGCGTCCCTTCTGAACATTAGGAAGGTCCCGCAGGGGACCTCAAGATAGCATGATACCGCGTGAAACATAGTCTAATATTACATAACGAAAAACTGGAGATGAAAATATATGTGTGGAATTATCGGATACTGCGGTCCTTTAGATGCGCAGACAGTACTGCTCAATGGTCTCACCCAGCTTGAGTACCGCGGCTACGACAGCGCGGGAATCGCTTTATTTGACGAGAACTCAAAGATCCACTTTATCAAAAAAGTCGGAAAAGTTGCTGCCCTGCGCAAAGTATGCGAGGAAGATCCCATCGTTTCCCATTGCGGAATCGGCCACACCCGTTGGGCGACCCACGGCGGCGTGACAAGTGAGAATGCCCATCCGCATGTGGCAGGAAAAGTGACGATGATCCATAACGGCATCATCGAGAACTACCATGCCCTGACAGCAAAATACCACCTGGAGGGAAAGCTCCATTCCCAGACAGACACGGAAGTTGCCGCTGCGACCTTAAACGAGATCTACAACGGTGACCCGTTCTCCTCCATCCATGAGTTCTTAAGACAGCTGGAAGGTTCCTACGCCTTCTGTATCATGTTTGAGGACCGGCCGGGTGAAATTTATGCAGTGAGAAACGTAAGCCCGCTTGTAGCCGCTTACACAGCTTCCGGAGCCATGATCGCCTCTGACCTGACGGCTCTTCTTCCGTACTCAAAAAAATACTTTGTTGTCCCGGAAGGAAAGCTCGTACAGCTCACTGCCTACCACGCGAGCCTCTACGAGCTTGACGGTACAAAGGTGGAGCCGGAGATCCTCGAGGCATCCTGGAACACGGACGCAGCCATGAAGAACGGCTTCCCGCATTTCATGATGAAGGAGATCCACGAGCAGCCGGAAGTATTAAAAAAGACGATTCTTCCGCGCCTCACAAAAGGTCTCCCGGACCTCTCCGATGAGAAGATCCCGGATGAGCTCTTAAAGCGGATCACAAATATCCGTGTCATCGCCTGTGGAACTGCCATGCATGCGGGAATGGTGGCGAGAGCCCTCATTGAGCCACGCCTCAGAATTCCGGTGACCGTGTCCATTGCCTCTGAGTTCCGCTACGAGGAGCCGCTGATCGATGACTCGACCCTCACCATCGTGATCTCCCAGTCCGGCGAGACCATCGATACCCTGGCGGCACTCCGCCTCGCAAGGGAATGCGGTTCCACTGTAATTTCAGTTGTAAACGTAAAGGGATCCACGATCGCCCGCGAGAGCGACTACGTGATCTATACCCATGGAGGCCCTGAAATCGCCGTGGCGAGCACAAAAGCCTACACGGTACAGATCGCTGCCCTCTATCTTCTCTTCTGCCGTATGGCACTTGTACGCGGCGTATACACGGAGGAACATGCAGAGCAGTTCATGAGTGATCTCTTAAACTGCGCTTCCGCCATGGAGACCATGATCCGCGATGAGAATACAATCAATGAGATCGTCACCCACATCGTGAATTACCCGGATGTGTTCTTTATCGGCCGCGGCATGGACTACGCGTTCTCCTTGGAAGGCGCGTTAAAGTTAAAGGAGATCTCCTACATCCACGCGGAGGCTTACGCAGCAGGTGAATTAAAGCACGGAACCATCGCCCTGATCACAGACCATGTCCCGGTGATCGCCATCGCGACCCAGAAACACATCTTCGCAAAGACCATCTCCAATATCCGTGAGGTGAAGGCGAGAGGCGCCTATGTGGTACTCCTTGTGACGGAAGATACCGCTGTCGACGAGGGAATCGCCGATGTGATCATCCGGATCCCGAAGGAAGATGATAAATTCACCGTATTCCCGATCGCCGTCGTCCTCCAGCTCATCGCCTACTACGCTTCCGTCCAGAAAGGCCTCGATGTGGATCAGCCGAGAAATCTTGCGAAATCTGTGACGGTGGAATAAAAAAAGCTATCATATTCAACATTATTAGGCCAGTGCCTCAAAGCGCTGGCCCTTTTTACATACGTTGGTATAATTTCAGACAATAAAACAGGGTAGAAAACAGCTTTGATTCTGCTTCCTGCCCCGTCTTCATATCACTTATTTCTTATAACCTTTCTTGATCTCCACAAAATCCTGGATCATCTTCACAACTCCGTCATAACCGATCTTGCTGCTGTTCATGCAGAGATCGTAGCTCTTGGAATCGCCCCAGCGCTTACTGGAATAATAGTTATAGTAACTGGCACGTTTTTTATCGGTCTTGATCATGACATCCTTCGCCTGGGACTCAGAAATCTTATGGCGTTCCATCAAAGTCCTGATCTTCACGTCCTCGTTGGCTGTAATAAATACGGATACCACGTTCGGATAATCAGCCAGCGCGTAGTCAGCACAGCGTCCGATAATTACGCAGGATTCCTTGTCCGCAAGGTTTTTGATCGTATCAAACTGCGCAAGGAAGATCTTGTGGTTGATCGGCATATCCATATATGCAGAGTTCGCATATCCAAGGGAATATGTATCCATTACCAGGGAATATAAGAAACTGCTCGTCGGCTTCTCGTCGTGGGTCTCAAACAGCTCTTTACAGAGACCGCTCTCTTTTGCGGCCAGATTCAGGAGCTCTTTGTCATAACATTTTACACCGAGTTTTTCTGCTAATGCCTGCCCGATATGTCTTCCTCCGCTTCCGCATTCTCTTCCGATCGTAATAATAAGGTTATCACTCATATGCCACAGCTCCTTTCTGTCATCAAGCTTTCTGATAGCTATATTATACAAAAATTGCAGTCAATATGCAAGAGTTATCCCGTGAATTTTTGTATCAGTATATGCATAAAGCAGAATAAGTAAGAATGTGCCAAGTCACATTCTCGCGCCGAGCGCGGTCGCTTGCGACAATCCACATCCTCGTGCGAGTGCGCATCATTGGCACGTTTCGAGGATTTTTTTATTACACAAAAAAGCCGGGAAAAATTATCCCGGCAATTTTCTCAAAAGCTCCTCAAAATATTCCGGCAACGGTGCCGAAAACTCCATATACTCCCCCGTCCGCGGATGCACGAACCCTAAAATCCCTGCGTGCAGCGTCTGCCCCTGAAGCTTATACGGGCATTTCGCCGGACCATAAACGGCATCACCCAAGAGCGGATGTCCAATGCTTGCCATATGAACGCGGATCTGGTGCGTTCTACCCGTCTCCAGGCGGCACTCGATATGGGTGAAATCCTTAAACCGTGTGAGCACCTTGTAATGGGTCACTGCGGATTTTCCGTTGTTATAATTGACTGCCATCTTCTTCCGGTCCTTTGGGCTTCTCCCGATAGGTTCGTCGATCACTCCCTCATCGTCCTTCAGGGCTCCGTGAACGATCGCCTGATAACGGCGGGTGATGGAATGCTCCTTGAGCTGTGCCGCTATGGAATTGTGGGCGAGATCATTCTTGCATGCAATGATGACGCCAGTGGTGTCCATATCGATCCTGTGGACGATTCCCGGGCGCAGAACTCCGTTGATCCCGGAGAGGTCTTCCTTACAGTGAAACATCAGCGCATTCACCAATGTCCCCGTATAATGTCCAGCAGCCGGATGAACCACCATCCCCTTCGGCTTATTTACAAGGATCACATCATGGTCCTCATATAAAATATCCAGTGGAATATCCTCCGGCACGATCTCCGGCTCCACAGCCTCCGGCACCTCGAAGGAGATCAGATCCCCCTCAGCCACCTTGTAGCTTGCCTTCACCGGGCGTCCATCTACCATAACTTCCCCTGATTTTAAAAGCTTCTGGAGGAAAGAGCGTGAAAGATTCTCATACTGTTCCGCAAGGAACTTATCGATCCGGTCTCCCGCCGTCTCCTCCGTCACAAAATATTCTTCTCTCACTGGTTATTCTCCTTTTTTCGGTGAAAGGAAGGAAAGCTCATCTTCCTTATAGAAAAAGCCGATGAGAAGGATCAGAAGTCCGGCCGCGCAGACTACATAACAGTCTGCCACATTAAAGATCGGGAAATCGATGAGGCTGAAGTAGAAGAAGTCCACCACAAATCCTCTCACCGCACGGTCGATCAGGTTTCCGACCGCGCCGGAAAGAAGAAGGACCATGGAAATATAGAGCGGCAGATACCGGTTCCCGGAAGGAAGCTTTGCCACAAAAACAAGGACCGCGATCACGACAGCCGCAGCAACTAGGAAGAAAAACCACTGTTTTCCCTGAAGAATTCCAAAGGCAGCGCCCCTGTTTTCCGAGTACAGAAGCTCAAAGACTCCCTTGATCAGCACAAGCGGTCCATTGACCCGCAGCGTGTTGTAAGCCATACTCTTCGCCCACTGGTCCAGAGCGATGAGCAGGGCGGCACATACGGCAAGAACACCGTAGCGTTTTCCGATGGTATTCATAAAAACTCCTATCTGAAAATAGTTGCCAGGGCGCGTTCCATCTCATCCTTCGTGACGGTGCGGTCGATATAGGCATGACCCACACGGTCTAAAAGAATAAACTTGATAACGCCGGCTTCCATCTTCTTATCATTTTTTGTCGCAGCGATGACTTCCTCCGTATTAAGGCCGGAAACGGATGTCGGGATAAAGAAATACTCCATCAGTGCCTTGTATGCGTCGATCTCATCCTGTTTTACAAGTCCGCGCTCTTTGCAGATATTCATGGCAGCCAGGGCACCGACAGCGACACAGTGGCCGTGAAGCATCGTAAAGTTCTTTAATTTCTCAATGGCATGGCCTAATGTGTGGCCAAAGTTTAAGGTCACGCGCTCATCCTGTTCCGTCGGGTCGATCTCAACAACCTCACGCTTGATGAAATCACTGCCCTGGATCAGAAGCTTTAAGGTGTCCGCGTCTTTTGCGAGGATCTTCGCCCTGTTCGTCTGGATCCAGTCAAAGTACTCTTTATCGAGGATCAGGCCGTGCTTGATGACCTCTCCCATGCCGCCGGAGAACTGATCGTCCGGAAGTGTGCGAAGTACGGACACATTCGTGTATACAAGCTTCGGCATGTGGAAAGCGCCTACCATATTTTTGTAGGAATCAAAGTCTACACCGGTCTTTCCGCCTATTCCGGAGTCCACCTGGGACAACAGTGTTGTCGGGATCTGGACAAAATCCACGCCGCGGAGATAGGTTGCAGCCACAAATCCGCAGAGGTCTCCCGTGACACCGCCACCTAAAGCCACAAGAAGATCCTTTCTGTCATAATGGTTTAAGATCAGGTGCTCGTAAGCGCCCTGGACTGTCTTCAGGTTCTTATTCTCTTCTCCTGCCGGGAACACGTAGGATGTGACCTCACGGCAGCAACCGGAAAGGATCTTTGTCACTTCATCAAGATACAAGTCAGCCACGTTGGAATCCGCGATGATGCAGATCTTTTTCTTCTCAGTGCCCAGCGCGGAGATCTCCTTTGCAAGGGCGTCAAAAAAATCTTCCAGTACGATATCATAAATGGTCTTCCCGTCGAGATGGACAGGGATCCGGTTTACATGTTCTGTGATCATAAGGCTAACCTCCTATTTATAGCGGTACACCACGACAGATGTCCGCCCCTTTTTCGTAAGATTTCCTGGCTCGCCAAACCGGAATTTGCCGATGCCGCGGATCGATAAGATCTCTCCGCCCCGAAGATTCAGCGATACATTCGTGCAGACAGCCCCGTTGACAGAGACCTTCTCGTCTTCGATATATGATGCTGCCCTCGTCCTGGAAAGTCTTCCGCAAAGCGCGATAACAGAATCCAGGCGGACGGAACTCACTGTTCCTGAAATTTCCTCCATCTCTGGCTCCGGAAGCTCAGAAAAATCTGCCGTGATCTCCGTGACAACAGAGGTGTGCCGGATCATCGTGAGATTCTCCGCAAGATATCTGCTCATCTTTTCCATGACAAACGCCCAGGCATTTCCATCCTGCAGGACGATGTCCCCGATCATGGCCCTCTCGATTCCGAGATTCATGATCGCCCCGAGATAGTCTCTGTGGGTGAGCTTCTCCGCGAAGCGCCTGTTTGCGGGAACGATCTTTAAACACACGAAGGGCGGCGCGTAAAGTTCCTCCTCATAGGACGCCAGAAAGCACAAAACCTTTCTTTCAGACATCGGAAAGCCGCCGGAAAGTACGAACTTCACCGGCGGCAGTGTAGCCGACATATTCTGGAAGACAGTCTGTTCTGCGAGCGTCAGAAAATCTGTGTGAAGCGGGATATCGCGGGAGTAAGCGTTTTCTGCCAGTTCCTGGATCCGCTTCCTAAAAAGCTGTTCTTCCTTTTCCATATGGATCCTTAATTAAAGATGGATGTTGAGTCCGGATACGTCTAAGTTTCCTCCGGTAAGAAGATCCTGGAAGTCACCGGACAGCTCAACGGACTGCGGGGTTGCGATAAAAATGTAGTTGGAAATTTTCTGGAGATTTCCGTTCATGGAATATGTGGATCCGGATGTGAAATCGATGATCCGCTGTGCGGTCTCGGTGTGGATTCCCTCCATATTAAGGACTACTGCCTTTCCGGCAAGCAGGTAATCGCAGATCTCCTTTGCGTCATCTAAGGAGGTCGGTTTAATTAAGGAAACTTCCATTCCGCTTCCGCGGCGCATCGGAACAACCTTATTGCTGTTGGTGGTGCGGGGTAAAAATCTTGGCTTCTCCTCCTCATAATCATCGAAATCATCAGCTGTCTGCTTCTTGAAAAGGTTCTTTCTCGCCGGCTTTTCATCCTCATAATCGTCATCTAAGAAGTAATCGTCATCTTCATCGTCGTTCAGACGCATCGTATCCATAATCTTGCCTAAAAAGCTCATATCTAGTTCTCTCCAATCTATCTGGAACCAAAGATTCCGGTTCCTACTCTAATCATGGTTGCACCCTCCTCAACGGCTACCTCGAAGTCACCGGTCATACCCATGGACAGCACACTCATAGTACCATTATCAATGTTTTTATTTTTGATGTCAACATATAATTGATATAATTCTTTAAAATATTTTCGATTTTCTTCTGCATTTTCGACATTTGGTGCAATGGTCATCATTCCCTTTACGCAGACATGGGGAAATGCCTGGATCTCCTTTAAATTCGGAATTACGTCCTCTAAGAACATGCCGAATTTGCTCTCCTCTCTCGCCACATTGACCTCAAGGAGCACATTGGCGATCATATCGCGCTTTGCGGCTTCCTTCTCGATCTTCTCTGCCAGGTGGACGCTGTCACAGGAGTGGATCAGGACCACTTTGTCGATGACTTGTCCGACCTTGTTTGTTTGGAGATGGCCGATCATGTGGAACTTTGCGTCCTCCGGGATCTGCGGGCGCTTCTCCGTGATCTCCTGTACCTTATTCTCGCCGTAGTCGCGCTCTCCCGCCTCATAGGCCTCCATCAACATGGAGACCGGCTTCGTCTTGCTGACGGAGATCAGGGTGACCTCCTTCGGATCTCTTCCCGCGCGAAGGCAGGCTGCGTTCATTCGTTCCCTTACGTTCTTTATATTCTCTGCAACTGACATGATAAAAACCTCCTACTGATAGATGATCATTCCGTTTCCGGTCACGGCGTTGGCATCCAGGACGATGTGGTCGTAGACGGACAGACCATAATCGGTGCCCTTTTTGATGGTGTAATACTCATCATTCGAAGAAAGGATCTCAATCCTTCTGAATACCGCGTATCCACGGTTGATATTGTAGACGCCCTGTACCGTCTGGGTCATTCCGATCTGGTAACGCTCTTCGGAATCGTCCTTTGTAAGGAAATCCCCGGCTTTCAGTTCACTGTTCTCCCCGGCATCCACGTAATAGTATTCATCATCCGCGTAGTAGATCGTGCACGAAGTGATGACACCCACCGTCTTTCCATCCGCGTAGGTCTCCTTGCGGAAGCCGCTTTGGGAGACGGAGGAGGAATCGGAAGAATCCTTCTTTGCGCTCACATAATAATCCTTCGGGATCACATAGAAAGTCACATCGGTGACGGAGCTTCTCGGGATCTTGAGTCCCCGGACTTCATCGGTCACGATCTCAAAATCCACATACCGGTCGGAAACAAACTGTTCCATATATTTAGAAAAATCGAGTTTTCCGTATGTCTTTCCATCTCCGCCTGTCACTGTGGAGAACGCGCCGGAGGTCTCAAGATCCCTGCCGTTAAACTTCACGGCGAGGGAAGTCTTTCCATTATAAGTGGTAAGCTCCTGCTCCGACATCGGGAACACGATGGACCAGTCCTCGGAGGTGATGATCTTGTAGGCCGGTGCCCCGGTCTCCACGAGCTGTCCTGAGCGCACGCTGGATTTCTTGTAGGAACTCTTGTCAAACATATCCGCTGTCACCTGGTTCGGTGTCAGTGTCTCCATGGAATCCACCGAGTAGGACACAATGCCGGACTGATCCGCCCGCACCTGGGTGAAATTTCCGCCCAGTTCAGAGACTGCGCTGTCGAGATTTTTTAAGGTATCAACGCTCACATACTCCAGGACTTCCGCATCCAGGGTGTTTTTCGTATCATAGACCTCCCGGAAATCTTCGTTCGTGAATGTCTGGCTGAAGCTGGACAGCTGCTTTTTTAAGGAAGCGAGGTTTTCCTTTGAGAGGGCTACAGACCCGTCCGTTTTTTCCGCGAGCAGGGCGGAAAGCGTTCCCGTCTCATCAATGGAATAGACTCTCGTACCGACAGCTGCCCTTTTCCCCTCTCTCAGATAAAAGTTGATATTTCCGGCACGGTCCGTGTATTTCGGCTCCTCTGTCCGGAAAATGATTCCGGTGTGCCTCGTATCGTTTACGATACTTCCCTCCACAACTTCATAAAACTCCACCTTGTCCCTGCGAAGGTAGGTATAGAGATAAAATGCCATATATAAGAAAATAAGGGCAAAAATGATCATGCCCACATTGATATTCAGGGGCCGGCGATAACGAACGACTTTCTTGTTCTTTTTCTTCGCCAATTGATAAACCTCCCAACGGTCATATTCCGTAATATGATACCATCATTCGGAAAAAAGTGCAAGCAGACAGACAAAAAACAGAAAAAAAGCCGGTCCCCGGAAAATTCCGAAGACCGGCGAAAATCTGAAATTTCAGCACCTAGTTAAACGAGCAGAGGATTATTTCTCCTCCTCCTTTTTAACCTCGACCGGACGGTTTACACGGCCAGCGATCTCAGCCTTGATGTTTGCGATAAATACGTTGAGATCTTCAGCGCCCTCATCGCCTTTGAAGCGGCTTCTTACGGATACAGTTCCATCTGCCTGCTCCTTCTGGCCGACAACTAACATGTACGGGATCTTCTGCCCCTGTGCCTCACGGATCTTGTAGCCGATCTTCTCAGAACGGAGGTCGATCTCAGCACGGATGTCAGCCGCGTCAAGAGCTGCTTTGACAGATTTTGCGTACTCCTCGTACTTCTCAGAGATCGGGAGAACCTTAACCTGAACCGGTGAAAGCCATGTCGGGAATGCGCCAGCGAAGTGCTCGATCAGGATACCGATGAAACGCTCGATGGAACCGAAGCATACGCGGTGGATCATGATCGGTCTGTGCTTCTCACCGTCAGCGCCGATGTACTCAAGCTCGAAACGCTGCGGAAGCTGGAAGTCAAGCTGGATCGTACCGCACTGCCATGTTCTGCCGATCGCGTCTACCAGATGGAAGTCGATCTTCGGACCGTAGAATGCGCCGTCTCCTTCGTTGATCACATAGTCAAGTCCAAGGTCGTCTAATGCGCCCTGTAAGGAGTTTGTTGCAAGCTCCCAGTCCTCGTCGCTTCCCATGGAGTCTTCCGGTCTTGTGGAGAGCTCTACATGATATTTGAATCCGAACAGGGAATATACCTGGTTGATCAGACCTGCTACGTTCTTGATCTCATCACGGATCTGCTCCGGAGTCATGAAGATATGGGCATCATCCTGTGTGAAACAGCGTACACGCATGAGTCCGTGAAGCTGACCGGATTTCTCATGGCGGTGAACGATACCGAGCTCACCCATACGGAGCGGAAGGTCACGGTAGGAACGCGGCTCGGAAGCGTAAACAAGAACGCCGCCCGGGCAGTTCATCGGTTTGATGGCGTAATCTTCGCCGTCGATGACGGTTGTATACATGTTGTTTTTATAGTGATCCCAGTGACCGGATGTCTCCCAGAGGCTTCTGTTTAAGATGATCGGTGTGGAGATTTCTACATAACCTGCTTTTTTGTGGATCTCGCGCCAGTAGTCAAGCAGTGTGTTCTTTAAGACCATTCCCTTTGGAAGGAAGAACGGGAATCCTGGGCCTGCATCGCTCATCATGAAGAGACCGAGCTCTTTGCCGAGCTTTCTGTGGTCACGCTTCTTCGCCTCTTCCATCATGGTAACGTAAGCGTCTAAGTCCTCTTTTTTCGCAAAGGCTGTTGCGTAGATACGGGTCAGCATCTTGTTCTTCTCGCTTCCGCGCCAGTAAGCGCCTGCGATGTTCATGAGCTTGAATGCCTTGCCGACTTCCTTTGTGTTCATGAGGTGCGGACCTGCACAGAGGTCGGTGAACTCACCCTGCTTGTAGAAGCTGATGATGGAATCTTCCGGAAGATCCTCAATGAGCTCTACCTTGTACGGCTCGTTCTTCTCTTTCATAAGGGCGATCGCCTCTGCTCTCGGAAGCTCAAAACGCTCTAACGGGAGAGCTTCCTTGATGATCTTCTTCATCTCAGCCTCGATCTTTGCGAGGTCGTCGGATGTTACCGGTTCATCACGGTCGATATCGTAGTAGAAACCGTCAGCAATGGACGGACCGATGGCAAGCTTTGTCTCCGGCCAGATTCGCTTGATCGCCTGAGCCATTACATGGCTTGCTGTGTGGCGGAGTGCTGCAAGTCCTTCTGGATCCTTTGCTGTGAAGATATTTAAAGTGCAGTCCTTGTCAACGATCGTGCGCAGATCCTTTACTTCTCCGTCGATCTCTGCGACACAGGCCATTCTTGCAAGACCTTCGCTGATGTCTTTTGCGATGTCGATGACAGCCATCGGCTGTGCATACTCTTTAAAAGAGCCGTCTTTTAATGTTACTTTCATGTTCATTCTCCTTTTTCTCTTGGAAAAATTTCGTGCAGCCGAGATATTTTACAGCTGCTTTTTCTCAGTGAAAATCTCACGCGAGCCGTGGCTTGTAATACCGCGTTTTCAGTTTCCTGTGTGAACACAGTCTCTGTTTTGTCACTCGCGCAAACAAGTGAAAACACGCTTCGCGAGTTTCCCCTTGTTATCGCGGCAGTCGCCAAGGTCTCGCGCAAGCGCGGACTTTGGCTCGTTGTTCGCGTAAATAAAAAAGTCCCTTGATTATGCGTTTTCACATAATCAAGGGACGAGATTACCCGTGGTTCCACCCTGCTTGTATAGAATTTCTATACCACTTCATTTGATGATAACGGAATCACCGTTCCCGATTAAGGGACACTCCAGGGTGGTCTTCAGCTCGTTCCGTGCAGGATAACTCTCACCAAATGTATCCCTCTCTGAGCAGTTTCCGAACGTACTCTTCCTGTCAACGTGTTGTTTTTTCACTTGTCATTTAGTATATCACCGGAATCAGATTTGTCAAGATGAATTTGCCGTAATTTTCCGAGTTCCGTTCCGATCCGGAGAAGTTCCCGGTTTTTTTTATTCATAGTTCCGAAGACGTTTAACGGGCAGAAAACGGCCTCACAGGACTCTAGCACTTTCTTCGCCCTAAGAAACGCCTGCTCTCCCACCGGTTCGAAGGCCGCTTCCCGGATCACTTCTGCTGCCAGCACTCTCGCTGTCTGGTACTCCATATCGTTTTCATGGATCACGCCCGCCGCAAAGGGGATCCCCGCCCGGTTTAAGGCATGGTACACAGGAATCCCGCTCCCCATGCCGCCGATGACAAAGACCCCCGGCGCTCCGTCTGTTCTCGGGAGTTCCGGAAATCCAAGGGACGTCAGATAGCTCCCGTGTTCGATTCCGTAGAGCTTTGCGATATAGTCTCCCTCAAACACCTCCTGGGGCGTCCCTGTTCTCCCGATGGTCCCGTTTTCCGCGCAGAGCACATAGTCAGAGATCCTCTCCGCAAGATCCAGCTCGTGAAGCGACATGAGGACTGCCACATTGCGCTCATGGACCAGTTTCTTCAAGATATCGAGAAGCTCCAGTTTGTGCCGGATATCGAGAAAGGATGTGGGCTCGTCGAGAACGAGAAGCTCCGGTTCCTGGCAGATCGCCCGGGCTAAGAGGATCCGCTGTTTCTGTCCGTCGCTGGTGTTCTGGAACAGGACATCCGCAAGGCTTTCGCACCGGACCATTTCGAGGGCATCCATGACCTTTTTCTTGTCTTCTTTGGACAGGATCCCGAACCGCCCGGTATACGGATATCTTCCTGCTGCCGCCACGTCAAAACACGTCATAAGCTCCGGATCCGGCCGACCCGTCATGACCACCGCGGTCTTTTTCGCAAAATCAGGATCCGAGTAATCCTCCAGGGCTGTGCCGTCAAGAAATACACTTCCGCCTAATGGGGAAAGTTCCCGGATGATGCTCTTTAAGATCGTGGATTTTCCAGCCCCGTTCGGTCCGATCAGCGTGACGATGGATCCGCGGCGGATGTTCATGGAGATGTCGGACAGGATCGGTTTTCCGCGGTATCCGACGGTTAAATTGTCTGCTGTCAGGTAGTTCTGCATGGGCTCTCCTTTCAGACTATTCCTATCAACGTTTCACTCTTTTTATCATCATGGCAATCACCACCGGCGCTCCGAACACCGCCGTCACAGAACTGATGGAAAGTTCTGTCGGTGAAAACAACGTTCTCGCCAGCAGATCGCTGAACAGGCAGAATACTGCACCGCCAAGGAAACATCCCGGGATCACAACGATGGGCTTCGCGGTCTTAAACAGCTGTTTGATCATATGGGGCACCGCGATCCCCACGAAGGAGACGGGGCCCGCAAAGGCTGTCACTGTAGCGGAAAGAATGCTGGATAACAGGATCAGCTCGATCCGGAACCGTTTGATATTGACACCCATGTTTCTCGCGTAGACCTCCCCCAGCTGATAGGCACCCATGGCTTTTGAGAGCAGCATGGAACAAAAGAGAGCTGCTGCAGTCACAAGGAGACAGATCTTTACCCCGTCCATGGAGATGCCGGAAAAGCTGCCCATGGACCAGTTGTGGAGGTTCACGATATTGGAGTCATCGGCGAAGGTTACGATAAAATCCGTTGCCGCCGAACAGATATATCCGATCATGATCCCGCTTACCACTAACATGGACATCTGAGGAAGCTTTTTTGAGACCGCCAGCACGAAGCCCATGGAGGCCATTGCACCGAGAAAAGCCGCACCGATCATGACCCAGGAATTCATGATGAGTCCCTGTCCGAGAAACAGGATCATGAAGATCGAAACGGCGAGCTTCGCGCCGGAAGAGATTCCAAGGACGAAGGGGCCGGCGATGGGATTCGAGAAAAATGTCTGCAGCAGAAAGCCCGACACCGATAACGCCCCGCCGAGGATCAACGCCGCCAGCATTCTGGGGAGGCGGATATCAAAGAGAATATGACGGGTCATATCAGTCCCCTCTTTTCCACCCAGGGCCACAAGAATATCTGCTGCCGATACGCGCACGCTGCCGACGGCCAGGCTCAGAAAGCTTAAGGCTGCAAGCAGGACAAATAACAGCAGGTAGGCCCGGACGATCCGCTTAGACTGGGTTGACATAGGCGTTCTTCCCCCTTTCATTTATAATTTGTAACTATTCAGTACCTTCATAGTTACGTGCAAAAATCCATTCCAGATCAGCTTCGCTGATGGGATTTTTGCCTTCCAGCCTATGTTTTCTTACGGTCAGCGCAGCAAGTGCGCAGACCTACTGAACAGTTACTATAATTTAAACTTTTTCGTGTTCTCATCAACAGGTGTGAATTCAACGCAGTGACGATCCCGTGCTGTTGATCAGCTGTCACCTGCGTGTCACTTCAGTTGATGAAGATATGTAAAGCTATATTCGGTATCGTCGGCAAACACCGCGTTCATATCCCGGATCATATCCCCCAGGCCCATGGTCTCCTGGAACATGTTCTTCCCGGTACACCAGACATTGCCCTCTTTCACTGCCTTGAAATCCGCAAAAAGCTGATTCTTTGCGCAAAGCTCATCGATCGCGGTGAGTTCCCCGTCAATGGTACTGTTGTAGATCAGCACATCCGCATCCTTCGCGGCGGCATAGAAGGACTCAAAATCCATGTTCATCGTTGAAAGTGCGTTCTCATCAGAACCGGCATTCCCGGGAATGTAAGTTCCGCCTGCCAGGGCGATCATTTTTGCGATATAGTCCCCATTCTTCCTGACATTGACGCTGCCGGAATTCGTCACATAGAAAAAAGCGGCCGTTTTTCCGGATGGTTCCATGTCGAGAACATCGGACAGAGCGTCAATATTTTCGCGAAATATCTGTTCCGCCTCAGCCTCTTTTCCCGTCAGGACACCGTAGAGCCGGATCCACTCCATTCTTCCCAGGGGATGGCCCTCATAGCTGGACCGCTCCACGAGAACCGGGATCCCAAGGCGTTCCAACTGTTCTTTTACCTCGGGAGTATGGTAGATCATGGTGGACTCCACGGCGAGACCGCAGTCACTGCTTAAGATCTTCTCGTAGTCCGGAGCGCTGTACTTTCCGGCATAGGCAATTTTTCCCTCTTCCATTGCCGTTTTTGCTTCCGGCAGATACCATCCGGTGTCCTTTGTGCCGGAGAGCGCAATCAAATCCATTGCGTCCAGGTGAATGAAATCATCCATAGCGGATGTCGCCACAAGATAGATATTTTTTACCGGTTTCTGGAGGATTTTGATGGAATCCGGCAGTCCGGCCGGCGCGGACATCCCTTCCGGCAGAAGAAGGAACTGGTCTGTATCCTCGATGGTGATGAGCGAGATGTCATTCTCATAATAATCCACGGAAAACTGATCCGCATAGAGAAGATCCATGGAACTTACCGGGGACATATTGTTCCAGCTGCGGGAAGCTGTAGCAGCTGTCTCCGTTTTTGGGGCTGCCTCAGTGCTGCTGCCGGCTTCGTTTTGCCGGCTGTCTGCCGCAGCGGTCTGTTCCCCAGAGCCACCGGCAGAGCTTCCCTCTGCGTCTTTCCCGGTGCACCCAGCACATAGCATGACTACACTCAAAAGAATCACGGTGAGGCATCTGACATACCGCCTGTACCTCTTATCTGTCTCCCGCCTTCTGCGGAATAAATGAATTCTGTTCTTGTCCATACCGTGTTATTGTTTCTGCTCTTCCAGCGTGCTGGAATCAAAGGTCAGCGTGTATTCGATCTCATGCGGAGTGCTCATGGCCGTCGTGTCGGCGTAAACAGTCAGCGGGCTGTCAAAACCAGTCACCGTGATCACAAAGGTGGAATTTCCCTCCGTATTGACCGGAAGAAACTTCTCCTCGTCCACCCGCATATAGTCGTAGTTGGAGCTGCTCCAGATGATCGTCGCTTCTGCCTTTCCGTCCTTTACCTCGACCACCGCCGGGGATTCCACAGACGCACGGCCGGACCCGCCGGTCAGAGCGGCTTCTACAGTATAGGTTCCATCTGCGAGACCGAGATCTTCCACAGTCTTTAAGGATGTATTGAGAAACGCATCTGCCGGAATTCCCGATGCCTCAAAGACGAGTTCTCTGTCATACCATTTCTCTTTCTTCTTGCTGAACGCGGTGCACGGAAGCACCTCATTTAATGTCTCCACCGGGACCGTAAAGCTGTGGGTCCCATCAGAATTCTCTTCAAAGGAGATCAGGTCGGATTCCGGAACCTTCGATGCCTCCTCGCCGGTTCCCATGTAGACATAGAGATATCCGGTTCCGCCCATAGTCATTCTCGCGGTCATCGCGCCGTCCTGGACGGTCAGGGCACAGGATATGATCTTAAACATGGAGGAACTGGACTCTACGGAAATATCGTAAGTTCCATTTTTCAGGTCCGCTGCGGATACCGGAACGAGGCCCACGGTGTCAATCGTCTGTTCCGCAGCGGTCTCATTGCCGGAGGCAACGGCGGCTTTTGATTCAACGGCAGCAGTCGTCTCCACCGTAGTTTCAGCCTTGGTTTCTGCAGCAGAGGCAGATGTTGTCTCAGTCGTGCCGGGCTGTCCGCATGCTGTGGACAGGGCGCAGACTGCGGCAAGTGCAAATGTAAACTGTTTTAATTTATGCATAAAATTTTTCTCTCCCTTCAAATTATCAGTGCAGTGCCTGCTATCAGCATTCTGGCTGCTTCAGATAAGTCAGCATCACTACATTCCTGTATCAGAAAAAGGCGGTCGAATCATCGACCGCCCATAGTGAGCTATCTTATTTTGCGAGACTGTCAACGGCAGCCTGGGCATGCTGCACAAAGAGCTGCTGGATCGGCTCGAGTTCACCGAGTCCTCTTACAAGGCAGGTAACCTCATAACCTGCAGCCTCAAACTGGCTCTTCCAGGAATCGTCATCGTCACCGGCCATATCGTTGTTCGCATGGTCACCAGCTACGATCATAAGCGGCTCTAAAACGACCTTCTTGTAGGAGCCCTCTTTTACCTGTGCAATAACATCCTCACAGGACGGAGTTGCCTCAACAGTACCTACATAGTAGTTGTCAAAGCCCTCTTCCTTTAACATATCCTGCATTTTCTGGTAAACAGCGTTGGAATCGGCCTCTGTGCCATGGCCCATGAAGCAGATCGCTGTCTCGCCGTCATCATACTCCTTTGTTGCGTCTGTGATTGCGGAGATCACAGTCTTGAAGTCATCGTCGGAAGTTAAAAGCGGCTCGCCGACAGCAACATGCTCGAAGGCATCGGAGTTTTCTGCTAACTCATTTACAAGATCTGTGTACTCAAGACCATTCATAAGGTGGGTCGGCTGTACAACAAGATTCTTGACACCGTTGTCGATGGCACGGTTTAAAGCCTCTGTCACGTTATCGATCGCAATATTGTCTCTTTTCTTTACATGGTCAATGATGATCTGGCTTGTGAAACCTCTTCTAACGGAATAGTCCGGGAATGCGTTCTCGATGGCGTTCTCGATAGCGCCGACTGTCAGTCTGCGGCTGTCATTATAGCTTGTACCAAAGCTTACTACAAGAAGTTCATTCTCGCCGATCTCATCCTGATTTCTTGTGTTATCCATGGAAGCATCTCCTGTATCGTAATTCTCTTCGTCCTCTTCTTCAGCCTCTGTCGCTTCTGCTGTAGTTTCCTCCGCGGTTGTCTCTGCGACTGTAGTAGTCTCTGCAGCAGTTGTTGCTGCTGTCTGGCTTCCGGAGCATCCGGAAAGGATTGCCATGGATACGGCTGCCGCTGTCATAACGGCATAAAGGTTTGCTTTTCTCATTTACTCTTCTCCTCGCTTGAAAAATGAATTTTCAGGTCCCAGCCTGGTTCTTTTTTCTCCCAGCAGACATCCGGCAGGTTTCCTGGCTCATCCATCATCGCATATGAGACGCCTTCCCAGCAGAAACTGCCAGTGACTGTCCGTTTGTGACGGACAATGCTCATGTACTCCGGATCTACAGTGACGGGCTCGCGCAGGCTTTTGACCTGTTTCCCTTTTAACTCTCATGACGCCTGGGCATATGGATAAAACAACAGCCCGGTGGTTCATGACAGCACCGCATGTATATGGACCTGTAACGATTATCATAACATCTCCGCAATAAAAAAGCAATCGGATATCACAGAAAACCCTTGAAACCCGAGGAGTATTTCCGTAATACCTGACTGCTGATGTGCTAAAGCACGGTCTGATACCTTTAGTGCGCCTTCCGGTTAATAAACTCCGCCTTCGTCTTGGAGTATGTAAACTTCTGTCCGCTGTAGAGACCATAATATCCCGACAGCGTAAAGCTGATGGCGACCGCCACCGCAAAGTACGGCATTGCCTCAAAGCCAAATAGCTCGAATCCCAGGAACATAGTCGCGATCGGGCAGTTTGTGACACCGACAAAGGTAGCGAGCATTCCTGCTGCCGCACAGAGGGACGGTTCGAAGCCTGTGAGCAGTCCGAAGGTGCATCCGAAGGAAGCTCCCACCGCCAGTGTTGGAACAATCTCTCCGCCTTTAAATCCGCCGCCCAGGGCGACTGCCGTGAAGATCATTTTCAACAAAAATCCAAGATATGCTGATTCCCCGTCAACTGCTTTCTCAACAAGGTTGAATCCGGCTCCGCAGTAATCCCGTCCGAAGATAAGTGCCAGCGCGATGGAAAGTCCTGCCGCAACAAGGATCCGCACATAGACATTCCCGATCTTATTTTTATAGAGATGCTGAGTCTCATGGAGCAGGATGCAGAAGCAGACACTTAAAAGAGCGCAGGTAAGACCAAGACCAACGGTGTAGAGCGCCGGAACAAGAGAAAACTCCGGAATATGAAGGATCGGGAAAGATTCGCCGTGAAGACCGAGAGCTCCTGAAATCTGCGCCCCGATAAAGGAAGCAAATACGCAGGGAACGAGAGCCGCGTAGTAGGCGACACCAATGCTGATGACCTCAATTCCGAACATGGCTGCCGCAAGCGGCGTCCCGAAGATCGCACCAAAGCAGCCGCTCATGCCGCTCATGATCATGACTTTCTTATCTCTCTCATCCATATGGAACACATCGCCGAAATAATTTCCGATGCATCCGCCGATCTGTAAGGCCGCTCCCTCTTTTCCGGCGGAAGCACCTACAGCCTGGCTTAAGATCGTCGAGATAAAGATACAGGGCAGCGTTGCCATCGGGATCCGCTCGTCCGAGGAGATGGACTCTAAGATCAGGTTCGTTCCCCTGTTTCCGAGCTCATGGAACATCTGGTGAAGCAGGACGATCAGGACGCCGGCCACAGGCATCAGGTACAGCATAAAGCTGTGGGTCTTAAACAGCCGCTGGGCATAGATGACCCCGTATCCAAACGCCGTTCCGATAAGGCCACAGACGGTTCCCATCACGATGGAGATCGCGGTCCAACGGATAAAATACAGGATATTCTTATTAAGCGCTGTCTGAGTTTCGCTTCTGTACATACATTTTCCCCTTTACTAAGTAACAAATTGCCAGATATCCAGGCATATCTTGCCCGGATCTGCCTGGACATCTGGCAATAAATGAATATTACATATAGATTCCGTTCGTCTTAGTGATCACCGGGCAGTAGCCTGCTGCCTCTAAAGCTTTGATGATCTGATCCTTATGCTCGGTTCCGAAGGACTCGAGAGTGATCGTGAGCTCTACGCCTGCGGTACGGTTTACGTTGGCAAATACATTGTGCTCCAGCTTGATCACGTTGCCCTGCTCCTTTGCGATCAGTGAGGAAACAGCTGCCAGCTGGCCCGGCTTATCCGGAAGCATAACGCTTACGGTGAAAATACGGTCTCTCTGCATCAGTCCATTCTGGACAACAGTAGCCATGGTGAGAACGTCCATGTTTCCACCGCTCAATACGGATACGACTTTCTTGCCCTTAAAGTCAAGATGCTTTAAGGCCGCTACAGTTAAAAGTCCGGAGTTCTCGACGATCATCTTGTGATTCTCTGCCATATCGAGGAAGGATAGTGTCAGTTCAGAGTCGTCCACGGTGATCACATGATCCACGTTTGCCTGAAGGTACGGGAACAGCTTGTCACCAGGTGTCTGTACCGCGGTACCGTCGGCGATGGTATTGATCTTTGATACCGTTGTCACCTCTCCTGCTTCTAAGGATGCCTTTAAGCAGGCAGCTCCTGCCGGTTCAACGGCGATGACCTTGATCTTCGGGTTTAAGAGCTTTGCCAGGGTGGAAACGCCTGTGCAGAGTCCGCCGCCGCCAACCGGAACGAGGATATAGTCTACGGTCGGGAGCTCCTTGATGATCTCCATGGCGATGCTGCCCTGACCGGTAGCGACCTCTAAGTCATTGAACGGGTGAACAAAGGTATATCCGTGCTCATCAGCGAGCTCATAAGCGTGGGCGCATGCCTCATCGAAGACATTTCCGTAAAGGACAACTTCAGCACCGTAGGATTTCGTGCGGTTTACCTTGATGAGCGGTGTGGATACCGGCATAACGACTGTCGCCTTAACGCCTGCAAGCTTTGCGGCGTAAGCGACGCCCTGTGCATGGTTTCCGGCAGATGCTGTGATCAGACCGCGGGAGCGCTCTTCCGGTGTGAGCTGGCTGATCTTATAGTAAGCGCCGCGTACCTTGTAAGCACCGGTACGCTGCATGTTCTCCGGTTTAAAATAGATCTTGTTTCCGTAACGCTCAGAGAAATATTCGCTGTAGATCAGCTTTGTCTCCTGTGTCACTTTCTTTACGATCTCAGAAGCTTCTTCAAATTTTTCGAGGCTGAGTTCCTGCATTTCCATTTGTATTCTCCTTATTGTTACAGCTTACGCTGTCATTTACTGTATAATGCCGTGGACAGCCGCGTCTGACGCAGGCATCTGACAGGGCATATTTTTCGGGTTATTCCGGCTGCTTCGCGAACAGGGCCTTCACAAAGTCCTCGGAGTTGAATTTCTGTAAGTCATCGATCTTCTCTCCGACTCCCACATATTTTACCGGGATGCCGAGCTCGGACTGGATCGCAACGGCGATGCCGCCCTTTGCGGTTCCGTCAAGCTTTGTGAGGATGATGCCGGTGATATCAGCTGCTTCCATAAACTGGCGGGCCTGTACCAAGGCGTTCTGTCCTGTGGTTCCGTCGAGGACTACGAGAGTCTCACGGTAAGCTTCCGGGTATTCTTTATCGATGATGCGGTTGATCTTCTTAAGCTCCTCCATGAGGTTTTTCTTATTGTGAAGTCTTCCCGCCGTATCGCAGATCAGCACATCCGCATTTCTGGATTTTGCTGCGGAGATGGCGTCGTAGATCACGGCAGCAGGATCGGATCCCTCTTTCTGGGCGATCAGCTCCACGCCCGCGCGGTTCGCCCACTCGGCAAGCTGGTCGATGGCTGCAGCACGGAAGGTATCAGCTGCGGCGAGGACGACTTTCTTTCCCTCTGCCTTTAACTGGTCCGCAAGCTTTCCGATGGATGTGGTCTTTCCGACACCGTTGACACCGATGACAAGAACAACGGATTTTCGATGTTCAAATTCATATGCGTTCTCACCGAGGTCCATCTTGCTGCGGATGCTGGCGATCAGGGCTTCCCGGCACTGCTCCGGGTCCTTGATATGCTGTTCTTTTACGTTCTTCTTGAGGTCCTCGATGACCGCCATGGTGGTCTGGATCCCCATATCGCCCATGATCAGGGTCTCCTCAAGCTCCTCATAGAAATCGTCATCGATCGCGGAGAAGCCGGAAAATATGGAATCCATTCCGGACACAATGTTTTCTCTGGTCTTTGTGAGACCTTCGACGAGGCGCGAGAAAAAGCCTTTTTTCTTCTCTTCCATACGAATCCTCCCTATTTTAAATCATTTTCAATCAGGTTCACGGAGACAAGCGTGGATACGCCTTTCTCCTGCATCGTGATTCCGTAGAGACGGTCAGCGGCGACCATGGTGCCTCGCCGGTGTGTGATGACGATGAACTGGGTATGTTTTGTCAGTTTATGCAGATATTTTGCGTAGCGGTCCACATTGGAATCGTCCAGGGCCGCCTCAATCTCATCTAAGAGACAGAACGGGGACGGTTTTAAGTTCTGGATCGCGAAAAGCAGAGCGATGGCCGTCAGTGCCTTTTCTCCACCGGACATCTGCATCATGTTCTGGAGCTTCTTTCCCGGCGGCTGGGAAATGATCTGGATTCCTGCCTCCAGGATATCTTCATCCTCGATGAGCTCCAGACTCCCGTGTCCGCCTCCGAAGAGTTCCCGGAATACCTTGTCAAACTCTGCCCGGATCATGGCGAACTTCTCTGTGAACTGCTTCCGCATCCCGATATCCAGCTCCTCGATGATCTTATAGAGGGCATCCTGTGCCGTAATAAGGTCATCGTGCTGGGTCTTCATGAACTCGTATCGCTCTGAGATCTCCTTGTAATCCTCGATGGCATTGACGTTGACATTTCCAAGACCGCGGATCGCGTTTTTCCGCTCGGCGATCTGTCGTTTCATGTCCGCCACATTGTCGAGGGATCCGTCCCGCAAGAGCTCCGCCGTCGAGAATGTGAGACCATATTCGTTCCACATATACTCCACCTGGGCATCCTGGCGTTCTGCCAGTTTGTCGCTCTGGTTCTGCAGACGGAGAAGCTCTTTGTCCAGGTCAGAGATCCTCGCGGAGAGCGCTTCCCGCTTCTCAAAGAATCCCTTCTGGGCTTCATTCTTTGCCGCCTTTTCATCCTGAGCGGCAGTCATCTCCTGGTAGTAGGTTTCCGCGTCTTTTCCGGCATTCTCAATCTTCTGCTTTAATTCTTCAATCTGTGCGAGGCGCTTCTCCACCTCGTTTTTACTGTCCGTGTGTCCGTCCCGCAGAGACATTTTTTCAGTGAGAAGACGGTTCTTCTCCTCCTCGAGACGATGGATATTCTGGTCGAGGAAGGAATCCTGCTGTTTTAAGTTCGCGGCTTCCAACTGGACTTCGGAAAGCACCGCGGATGCGTTATCCCGGTCTGCCTTCGCCTGCTCTAAAGCTGCGGAATCCGATTCGATCTTTTCATTCCGGTCGGTATTTTCCTGTTCCAGACGCTTCATCTCTTCTGCGATGGCAGCGAGACTGTCCCGCAGCTCGTGGATCTGCTCTTCCAGCTGACGGTTCTCCAGGTTCATATCCGCGGAGGACTCGTAGAGTTCCTCTTTCTTTCCCTCCAGCTGCTTCAACGCGATCTTTGCCGTATTTTCTTCCAGATATTTCTTCTGAAGGTCACTCTTTACATTTTCCAATTCGCCGCTCTTTTCCTGGAAGATTCCTTCCTGGAATATGGTCTCCGCCTGGATCTTATCGACGGTGGTTAGGGCTTTCTTACAGGCTTCTTCTAATTCCTCCATCTCCCTCTTTCTTCCGAGAAGGTTGCTGGAGTTTTTAAAGGCACCGCCGCTCATGGATCCGCCTGGATTTAAGAGATCTCCTTCCGGCGTTACGATACGGATGGAGTGGCGGTATTTTCTCGCAATGGCGATGGCGTTGTCAATGTGATCCACCACGAGGACGCGGCCGAGAAGGTATCTCGCCAGGGTCTGGTATTCCGGCCGCACATGGACGAGATCCGCGGCGATTCCGATGGCACCAGGTTCTTTTAGGGCACCCGGTGTATTAAATCCATTTCCCGCCGAGATTGCGGATAATGGAAGAAATGTGGCACGTCCGAACCGGTTCTTTTTCAGATGTTCGATCAGTACCTTCGCGGTCTGTTCGGAGTCCGTGACGATGTTCTGGATCGATCCGCCGAGAGCAGTCTCGATAGCGATCTCATATTCCTTCGGAACATCAATGAGGTCCGCCACAACGCCGTGGATGCCTTTTATCCGGTCACGGACCTCCATGACGCGCTTGATGCTGTTTCCGTAGCCATCATAGCGCTCCGCCAGGTTCCTTAAGGATTCCAGCTTTGTGTGGGCCGTGTGGTAATCCTGTTCCGTGTGGCTTAGGTTTCTGTTTAAGCGGCGGATCTCTTCGTTTGCCGCCTTTACTTCCTCTTCCAGGGATTCTGCCTGGGAAAGGAGTTTTTCAATCTCGGCGTCGATGGCTGTCAGGCGCTCGTTCTGCTCCGCAATCTGGTTATCCCAGTTTTCCTCGTCGCTCTTGACCTTTAAGAGCTTTTGGGCGACTTCGGATCTGCGGACCTGTACCTGCTCCAGCATCGTATCATAGCGCTGTTTCTTTACGGATAACTCTGATTTTTCATTCAAGGCCGCGATCAGCGCACCCTTTAAATGCTCGATGGACTGTTCAAGGCTGTCGGCGTGGGTGCTGGAAATCTTTAAGGCACCTTCCGCATCGGAGAGATGTTCCAGGACTTCCTGGATCTTATTTCCGAGAGCCTCCCGCTCCTCTTTGAGAGCTTCCTGCTCTTTATTTTTCGCGGATAATTCCTCGTCGATGGCAGCAGTCCTGTTTTTAATGTGCTCCGCGTTCAACTCCTCGGCATGGATCTGCTCCCTTAAGACATTGATCTGGCCTTCCAAGTTCCCCGCGGACATCTTCGCTTCATTCGCGGCGTTCTGCTTTTCGGAGATCTTTTCGTCCAACACGCGGACCGCCTCGGAGATCCGGTCATATTCCTCTTTTAAGGCTTCGGCAGCGGCTTTGGATTCCTCCATATCGCCTGTTACCATGTGCTCTTTTCTTGTGAGCTCCAGTTTCTGGTCCTCGATGGCTTTTAAATCAGCGAGGAAGAGATTTACATCGAAACATTTCAACTCTTCCCGGAGTCTTAAATACTCTTTCGCCGTCTCAGCCTGCTTTGCGAGAGGTCCCACCTGTTTTTCCAGTTCGCTTAAAATATCAGAAACACGGACGAGATTCTGTTTCTCATCCTCAAGTTTCTTCTGGGCGATGGCCTTTCTTCTCTTGAATTTTACGATTCCTGCCGCCTCATCGAAGAGTTCCCGGCGGTCCTCAGGACGTCCGCTCAAGATCTTATCGATCTGACCCTGTCCGATGATGGAATAGCCTTCTTTACCAATACCGGTATCATAGAAAAGCTCGTTGATATCCTTTAAGCGGCAGGCACTGCCGTTTAAGAGATATTCACTCTCACCTGAGCGGTAGATCCGCCTGGAAACTGTGACCTCGTCGTAATCGATGGCAAGCTGGTGGTCAGAGTTATCCAGTGTGATAGCCACATAGGCAAATCCCTGGGGTTTTCTCGTCTCCGTACCGGAGAAGATCACATCCTGCATGGAGGAACTTCTGAGCTGTTTTACCTTCTGTTCACCGAGCACCCAGCGGACTGCATCGGCAACATTGCTCTTTCCGCTTCCGTTCGGGCCAACGATGCCGGTAATTCCGTTGTGGAATTCAAATATGATCTTATTAGCAAAGGATTTGAATCCCTGTACTTCGATACTCTTTAAATACATGCGTTAATTTTCCTATTTCTTAAAACTACGTGATCTGTGTCTTACTGGATTTTACAGATTCCGTGGTAGGCGGCAACCTGTTCCGCCGCTTTCTTCGTACGTCCGAGACCTCTTCCGATCTCCTCGTCCCCGATTTTTACGCAGACCTCAAAGGACTTGTTGTGGTCCGGCCCCTCTTCCTTGAGAAGTTCATAGACAAGCGTTTCTTTGTACTTTGCCTGAACCATTTCCTGCAGGATAGTTTTGCTATCGTAAAAGAGCTGTTTATGTTCAATATCATTCAGAATAAAACGATGGATGAACTCTTTTGCATTAGCAAGACCACCATCCAGATAAATTGCGCCGATGACCGCCTCCATCGCGTCAGAGACAACAGACGGCCGTTTCCTTCCGCCGGTCAGATCCTCGCCTTTTCCGAGAAGCAGATAGTCGCCAAGCGGTATCACATCCGCACAGTAAGCCAACGTCGGCTCGCAGACAAGGCTGGCACGGAGTTTCGTCATCTCGCCCTCCGGCATAGACTCGTATGTGTGGAACAGGAAGTCGCTGGAAATCACCTCGAGCACGGCATCACCAAGGAATTCCAGACGTTCATTGCAGCGTGTCTTATCCCAGTGCTTTTCGTTTGCGTAGGAACTGTGAGTCAGGGCGTGAGTCAGAAGTCCTGGATCCTTGAACTGGTAACCGATCATTTCCTGAAGTTTTTCAAGTTTTTCTTTCATGATTAGCCTTTCTTTAAAAGAAGGTGTCCCTGTGAAGAGACACCTTTTCCTGCGATTAATTTAATGCGTTTTTGATTGCCTCAACAGCATCGCCGACACTTGCGATCTTCTCAGCTTCCTCAGTCGGGATCTCAATGTCGAACTCTTCCTCGATACCCATAATGATCTGGAATACATCCAGGGAATCTGCGCCGAGATCATCAACGAATGTAGTGTTCATTGTGATCTCCTCCGGATCGATATTGAGAACCTCTGCGATGATCTGCTGTAATTTTTCAAACTCCATAATTTCCATCCTCTCCTATTTTGCTTAATAATTTAGATTTAGTTTTATAATGTGTAACGGTTCAGTCCGCAGCGCAGATAACGCCCGGCCAAACGGTTATGCTTCTGTCTCTTCCGGGGCAAGACACCCTTTTATTTTATCAGAGATCTCATTCTCCTTAAAGGAGATACACTGGATGATCGAGTTCTTGACCTCCTTCGCCTTTGAACTTCCGTGGGTTTTCACGACGAGTCCCTTTAAGCCTAAGAGCGGTGCGCCGCCGTACTGGCTCGCGTCGAAGCTCTTTAACGTAGATTTTAAAGCCGGTTTGATGAGAAGCGCACCGATCTTGCTTCTGAGATTGCTCATCAGGCCCTTCTTCACCATCGTCATCATCGTCGCGCCCACACCCTCGTAGAGCTTTAAGATCACGTTGCCCACAAATGCCTCGCAGACGATCACATCCGCGCCGCCGTGGGGGATCTCACGGGCTTCGATACTTCCGATGAAGTTTATATTTTTACACTCTTTTAAGAGCGGGAATGTCTCTTTCACAAGGGCATTTCCCTTTTCCTCTTCCACACCGATATTGACGATCGCCACACGCGGATTCTCGATTCCCATCACATATTTCATATAGAGGGAACCCATCTGGGCAAACTGTACCAGGTGAGACGGTCTCGCGTCAACGTTTGCGCCGCAATCGATCAGAAGAGAGACTCCCTTTTCCGTAGGAATAAGCGGTGCTAACGGCGGGCGTTCCACACCTTTGACACGTCCGACGATGACCTGTCCGCCAACGAGAACAGCTCCGGAGCTTCCGGCAGATACAAAGCCGTCCGCTTCCCCGTTTTTTACAAGGTTCAGGCCGACCACAAGGGAAGAATTCTTTTTCTTACGGATCGCATTGACCGGCGGTTCTCCCGTCTCGATCACTTCCGGGGCGTCAACGATCTCAATCTGCTCTATTTTATAGGTATATTTTGAGAGCTCTTTCTCGATGACATCTTTCTGTCCAGTTAAACAGACGGTAATGTCTTTTCGTTCTGTGACCGCATCGACAGCACCTTTTACGATCTCTCCAGGGGCGTTGTCCCCGCCCATGGCGTCTACAGCAATTTTTATCATGTTTTTCTCTCCAATTCCTGTCCGCGCTCAGAAAAGCGTTGATAAATATTTCCATAGCACGGAGCATCCCATCGAACGGCGTAAAAACGCACTGCCGCTCTCCGGGACTTTTATAGTAATTAATATACTAAATACCTTTCATAAAATCAATACCTTTTTCATGCAGTTTTCATGAACAGGGAATGACAGGTTTTTGGAAAAAAATACCTTATATAAAGAAGAAAGAGATAAAAAAGCCATAACGATCGGTCTAAGATTCAGATCCGATTATCATGACTTTTTCTAATTACATATGCCCTTACCACTTATCAGACCTGTCCTTACCAGGTTCCTTACGAGGCATGCATATCCGTTGAAACGGCTTCTTCGCATTTTATTCCTGCACAAGTTTATGGATTATCCCGCTCACCTGTGACGGGTTTGCTTTTCCTTTCATCTCCTTCATGACCTGTCCCATAAGGAATCCGATGACTTTGTCTTTTCCTTCCTTTAACTCGCCCACAGCTTTCGGGTTTGCGTCCAGGATCTTCTTCACTGTTTCCTCCAGAAGTCCGGAATCACTCTCCATCCTGAGTCCATGTTCCTCAACATAAGCTACCGGATCCACATCAGACTCAAACATGACGGCAAACACATCCTTTGCAGTCTGGTTGTTGATGACGCTCTTCTCAAGGAGTGCGATAAGGGATGCCAGATGCTCTGCTGTGAAGGTGATCTTCGATGCCTCTGATTCTTTCTCCTTTAAAAGACGAAGCGTCTCGCCGGTCAGCCAGTTCGCTGCCTTCTTCGGTGCCGCACCTGCCTTGATGGTGTTCTCGAAAAGTTCAGCCAGCGCCTTATCCCCTGTGAGGATATCCGCATCATAAGCACTCAGCCCGTACTCGGACTGGTATCTCCTGGATTTTGCTTTCTTTAACTCCGGCTGAGCTGCACGGATGGAAGCGATCCATGCGTCGGAAATATCGATCGGCGGAAGATCCGGGTCCGGGAAGTAACGGTAGTCCTTCGCGTCTTCCTTGGAACGCATCGCATGGGAAGCTTCCTTGTTGTCATCCCAGCGGCGTGTCTCCTGGACAACAGCACGTCCATCCTCGAGAAGCTCTATCTGGCGCTCTCTTTCTCCCTCAATGGCATGGGCAATGGCCTTGAAGGAGTTTAAGTTCTTCATCTCAGTTCTCGTTCCAAGTACCGGGCTTCCAATCTCTCGGACAGAAAGGTTCACGTCGGCACGCATGGAACCTTCCTGGAGACGGCAGTCGGAAACGCCGAGGTACTGCATCGTGGACTGAAGATGCTCTAAGTACTGGATGACCTCGTCGGCGCTTCTCATATCCGGTTCGGATACGATCTCAATAAGCGGAACACCGCTTCGGTTGTAATCGACCAGGGAACTGTCGGTCCACTCGTCATGAACCAGCTTTCCGGCATCCTCCTCCATATGAATCTCATGAATGCCGATGCGTTTTGTTCCTGCTGATGTCTCAAGCTCCACATAACCGTCGTGGCAGATCGGAAGGTACAACTGGGAGATCTGGTAGTTCTGTGGGTTATCCGGGTAGAAGTAGTTCTTACGGTCGAACTTGCAGAACTGGTTGATCTGGCAGTTTAACGCAAGACCCGCACGAAGCGCGAACTCCACGACCTGCTTATTTAATATAGGAAGAGATCCCGGCATACCCGTACAGATCGGGCACACATGGGTGTTCGGTTCAGCGCCGAAATCTGTTTTGCATCCGCAGAAAATTTTCGTCTTTGTGGCTAACTCCACATGGACCTCAAGACCGATGACGGTTTCATACTGTTTCATGATAAGGTCTCCTTTCTGGCAAATGGAAGTGTCCATCCACCGCGGACATTCTCAATGGCATATGCTGCGGCGAACAGGGTCTTTTCTCTGAAGCAGTCACCGAGAAGCTGGACGCCGATCGGGAGTCCTTTCTCGTTTACGCTGCACGGAACGGTGAGCCCTGGAAGACCTGCAAGGTTTACGGCAACTGTATAAATATCACTTAAATACATCTTCATCGGATCGCTCAGGGATGTTCCGATCTTTGGCGCTGCTGTCGGAGCAGCCGGTCCTAAGATGATGTCATACTTTGCAAATGCTTCATCAAATGCTTTCTTGATCAGGGCGCGTACTTTTAACGCTTTCAGGTAATATGCGTCATAATATCCGGAGCTTAAAACGAAGGAACCGAGCATAATTCTTCTCTTGACCTCCGGTCCGAATCCCTCGGATCTGGAACGCTTGTACATGTCGTGGAGACCTTCGTACTCTTTCGCTCGGTAGCCGTATTTGACACCGTCGAAACGCTCTAAGTTGGAGCTTGCCTCCGCAGCCGCGATCACGTAATATGCCGGGATCGTGTATTCCATAAGACCGAGGTCAAAGTATTCTACCTCTGCCCCGCACTCCTTTAAGTAGGCTGCACACTGCTCGACGGCTGCTCTGACATCATCGTCAAGTCCGTCCGACAGATACTCTTTCGGGATACCGATCTTCATGCCGCGTATGCCCTTTCCGATGGAGGAAGTGAAATCCGTGTCCGTTCTCTCCATGGAGGTGCTGTCCCTCTCGTCATGGCTTGTGATGGTCTCAAGAAGGGCTGCACAGTCGGCTGCATTCTTGCCAATCGGTCCGATCTGGTCCAGGGAGGACGCGTAAGCCACAAGACCAAAACGGGAAACCGTTCCGTATGTCGGCTTGATTCCGGTAACGCCGCAGTAGGAGCTTGGCTGACGGATGGATCCGCCGGTATCAGAGCCGAGAGCCGCGAAGCATTCACCGGCTGCGACCGCCGCGCAGGAACCGCCGGAGGAACCGCCCGGAACATGTTCCGTATCCCACGGGTTCTTTGTAACCGCAAATGCGGAAGTCTCGGTGGTACTTCCCATGGCGAACTCATCCATGTTTGTCTTTCCGAGAATCACCATGCCGGCATCTGTGATCCTTGTGACCGCCGTCGCATCATAGAACGGGACAAAGTTTTCAAGGATCTTTGAAGCACATGTGGTCCTCATGTCTTTTGTACAGATATTATCTTTCACTGCGATCGGGACACCTGCCAACGGGCCTGTGTATTTTCCGGAACGGATTCCATTGTCCACTTCCTTTGCCCGTTCCAGGACCTTCTCCTCATCCACGGTGAGGTACGCGCGGATCTTCTGATCTTCCTTCGCGATCTGCGCCAGGGACGCCTTTGCGGCTTCCTCTGAGGTGATCTCGCCTGCTTTTATCTTCTTTGCCAGCTCTGTGGCGGAAAGTTCCAGTATTTTCATATCCGTCTCCTCCTAACCGATGGTTTTTGGAACAAGGAACTGTCCGTCCTTTTCCTTCGGCGCATTCTTTAACAATTCTTCCTTCGGGGTACTCTCAAGAACAACGTCCTCGCGGAACACGTTCTTGATCGGGAAGATGTGGGTCAACGGCTCCACATCGGAGGTATCTAATTGATTCAGCATATCAACATAATCGAGCATCTGCTGAAGATCCTGTCTTGATTTTTCTTTCTCGTCTTCTGTCAGGTGAAGCTTTGCCAGGATCTCAATCTCATCCATCGTCTTATCGGTGATCATCTCTGCCATAATCTCAAATCCTTTCTCTATACCATCACGGTTTTAATCTTGTCATATCTCTCGGGAACAGGCATGCCTCACGGACGTTGTCCTCTCCGATCATCTTCATGGTCAGGCGCTCAAGGCCGATTCCGAGACCACCGTGGGGCGGCATTCCGTATTTGAAACAGTCAAGATAATCTTCCATCCCCTCGATGTCCATGCCTTTCTCCGCGATCTTCTTTAAGAGCGTCTCGTAATCATGGATCCGCTGGCCGCCTGTGGTGATCTCAAGACCGCGGAATAAAAGGTCGAAGCTTAAGGTGAATTCCTTGTTCTCCGGATCGTCCATCGCATAGAACGGACGTTTCTTTGACGGATAGTGGGTAACGAAAACAAAATCTGCTCCGTACTCAGATTTGAAGTACTCGCCGATCAGCGCCTCTTCCTCCGGCTCTAAGTCATGTGGGCTTCTGATCTGTCTGTCATACTTTTCAGCGATCAGCCGTTTCGCTTCATCGAAGCGAACGAATGGGATTTTTTCCAAGTTCGGGAGTTCGATCTTTAAGAGGGCAATCTCCTTCGCGTAGTCTTTTTTCAGGAGTTCTATCACATACTGCAGCATCGCCGTCTCCATCTTGCAGATATCCATGAAGCTGTCGATGAATCCCATCTCGAAATCAAGGCTTGTGTACTCGTTTAAATGTCTCTTTGTGTTGTGCTTCTCCGCACGGAACACCGGGCCGGTCTCAAAGACTCTGTCGAACACGCCGACCATCATCTGTTTGTAGAACTGCGGGCTCTGTGCCAGGACTGCCGGTCTGTGGAAGTACTGGAGTTTAAAGAGGTTCGCGCCGCCCTCTGCGGATTTCGCACCGATCTTCGGGGTATGGATCTCGGTGAATCCCTGGCTTGTCATAAACTCGCGGAAGCCGCGGCAGATACCTTCCTGGATGCGGAATTTCGCGCGCTCACGGACGTTCCTCAATGCGATGGCACGGCGGTTTAAGTTTGCCTCCAGGGATGTGGGAAGTTTCCACTTGTCGATGGCAATTGGCATCGGCTCTTCCGGTTTTGAAAGGATCCTTGCATCGGCAAGATGGATCTCAATTCCGTGGGGTGCACGCTCTTCCTTGAAAACAGTTCCAGTCACGCGGACTGCCTGACCTTCACGGATCTCGGAGAGGACTTCCTTTTCGGATCCTGCCTGGATCACGGTCTGTAAGAGACCATCGCGGCTTCTTAAGATCACAAAGGAGATTTCTCCCATATCGCGGATGCTGTGTACCATGCCTTCAACAGTAACTTCGGTACCAACGGACTCTTCTCTTTCCAATTCTTCAAGAGTTTTTACTTTTCTGTCTTCTAATCCTGTTACAAACTCCATAATCTGATCCTCCTAAATTTGTGGGGTAAAATTTGAGGCCTTTTAGCTTGAACAACAAAAATCCCGCCCCGGAGACTTTTGCTTTTAAAAGTTCTCCGGGACGGGATCTATATCACCCGCGGTACCACCCGCATTGCATTTCCATGCCACTCATGAGTCGCCGCTTTCGCTGTCGGACCATCATCCTAACGACTCGGCCGCGTAACGTGCAGCTTGCGTGCTGTCCTACCATCGTATCCGATCTTCGAGCAGCCGGCTCCGGAGCGTTCCCGCCTTTCTCGTTTCTTCCATGCTCTCAGCTGTCACACGGTTCTCTGTAAAGTCTTTCGAAAGGGAGTTTCCTTCAACGCCTTTGTTTGATATCTTTTTGATGTTTTATGTTTTATCAGAGATTTTTGATTCTGTCAAGTGCTTTTAAAGAATTTTCGTAAGTTCCGAATGCAGTGATCCGGAAATATCCCTCTCCGGACGGACCGAAACCTGCCCCCGGAGTGCCCACGATCCCGGCGTTGTTTAACAGGAAATCAAAGAAATCCCAGGACTTCATGTCGTTCGGAGTCTTTAACCAGATATACGGGGAGTTTACGCCGCCATATACGGTAAAACCTGCGTCCTTCAAGCCTGTGTAGATCGTCTTCGCGTTCTTCATGTAGCGCGCGATCTGCTCAGCGACCTGCGCCTTTCCTTCCGGAGAGTACACAGCCTCACCTGCGCGTTGGATGATATACGGAGTTCCGTTGTACTTGGAACCCTGACGGCGCATCCACATAGCGTTTAAGCTTACATCACCGCTCTTTAAGTCCTTTGGAATTACAGCAAATCCGAGACGCATGCCGGTAAAGCCTGCTTTCTTGGAGAAGCTGCGCAGTTCGATCGCACATGTCTTAGCGCCCTCACATTCATAGATGGAGTGCGGGATGCCTGCCTCTGTGATATATGCCTCGTAAGCAGCGTCATAGATGATGACAGCGCCGTTCTTGTTCGCGAAATCCACCCATGCCTGGAGATCTGCCTTCTTGATCGCCTCACCGGTCGGGTTATTCGGGAAGCAGAGATAGATCAAGTCTACATGCTCCCTCGGGAACTCCGGAAGGAATCCGTTGTCAGCAGTACACGGCATATATACGATCTTGTCGAAACGGCCTGTCTCACCGTTGTAAAGACCGCTGCGGCCTGCCATAACATTGGAATCCACGTATACCGGGTATACTGGATCGCATACAGCGACAACGCTGTCCAAGGAAAATAATTCCTGGATATTTCCGCAGTCACACTTTGCGCCGTCGGATATGAAGATCTCGTCAGCAGAGATGTCGCAGCCGTTCTCCTGGAAATCCTCTTTTGCAATAATATTTCTTAAAAAGTCATAGCCCTGCTCCGGAGCGTAGCCGCGGAAAGTCTCAGCATGCCCCATCTCATCGACAGCTTTGTGCATCGCTTCAATGATCGCTGGAGCGATCGGCTGTGTCACATCACCGATTCCGAGACGGATGATCTCCTTCTCCGGGTGCTCTGCCTGGAATGCGGATACTCTCTTTGCGATATTTGCGAAGAGATAGCTGCCCGGCAGATTGGCAAAATTTTCATTGACTTTAAACATGTCTCAAATCCTCTCTTTCTGTAAATGCATGTGGGGTCTGGTTGCCAAATGCCTAGCCGGCTCTGCGTGCAGGCACGCTATCCGGTTAGTCGCTTTGCACCACTTTTATATGTAAATATACCACACATATGCAAAAACTGCAGTAAAAATCCGGCAAATACTTTAACTTTTTGTTACAGTTCAGCCATGCGCTGGTTTGAATGAGAAAGTGTGTTGCAAGCTTGCTTGCATAAGCACTTTTTCATCCAAATCAGCATATGGTGGAACCACCAAGCTTCTTGTTTTCATGAATATGAAAACAAGAAGATGTAATGACTGAACT